>CBQZLL010000232.1:0-4888 GCA_967749945.1 uncultured Frankiaceae bacterium | reverse complement strand
CGTCGACGCTCCGGTCGCCGGCAGCATCAAGCCGGCGACCGACGGCACCCTCGGCGTCTTCCTCGGTGGCGCGCCCGCCGACGTCGCGAAGGCCCGCGAGCTGGCGGAGCTCTGGGGCGACCCGGAGCGGGTCCGGCACATCGGCGGCGTCGGCAGCGCCAGCGCCCTGAAGCTGTGCGTCAACCAGGGCCTCGGCGTCATGGCCGCGGGCCTCGGCGAGTCGCTGCGGCTCGGCCACGACCTCGGCCTGGAGCAGGGCCTGCTGCTCGACGTCCTCGGGCAGACGGCGTACGGCTGGATCCTCGGCCAGAAGCGGGCCATGATCGAGGCCGACGACTTCAGCGGTACGACGTTCAGCGTCGACCTGCTGGCCAAGGACCTCGACCTCGCGGTGACGTCGGCGGACAGCGACCTCGAGGTCACCCGCGCGTGCCTCGACCAGGCGAAGCGGACCCTGGCCGCCGGCCATGCCGGTGAGGACTACGCGTCCATCACCGGCCACCTCGCCGGCGAGGGCGAGGCGAACGGCTACTAGCCGCGGGTGTGGCCGTCGCCGGTCACGACGTAGGTCGTGGACGTCAGCTCCGGCAGGCCCATCGGGCCGCGCGCGTGCAGCTTCTGCGTGGAGATGCCGATCTCCGCGCCGAAGCCGAACTCGCCGCCGTCGGTGAAGCGCGTCGACGCGTTGACCATGACGGCCGCGCTGTCGACGGTCGCGACGAACCGCCGCGCGGCCGCGTGCGACGACGTGACGATCGCCTCGGTGTGACCGCTGCCGTACGTCCTGATGTGACGTACCGCGTCGTCCAGTGACGGCACGACGCCGACGGCGAGGTCGAGCGAGAGGTACTCGGCGTACCAGTCGTCCTCGGTCGCCGGGACGACGTCGCCGTACGCAGCCACGGCCGCGTCGCCATGCACCGTGACACCGGCGTCGCGCAACGCGGCGAGCGCCTTCGGGAGGAACGCATCTGCCACCGACGCGTGCACGAGCAACGTCTCAGCGGCGTTGCAGACCGACGGCCGTGACGTCTTCGCGTTGATGACGATGGCGAGCGCGCTGTCGAGGTCGGCGGTGTCGTCGACGTAGACGTGACAGTTGCCGACACCGGTCTCGATGACGGGCACCGTCGACTCCTCGACGACGCTGCGGATCAAGGCCGCGCCGCCGCGCGGGATGAGCACGTCGACGAGCCCGCGTAGCCGCATCAGCTCCTTGACCGACTCGTGGTCGGTCGCGGGTACGAGCTGCACCGCGTCACGTGGCAGCCCCGCCTCGACGAGCGCGTCGCCGAGGACCGTGACCAGCGTCTCGTTGGACGCCGCGGCCGACGACGAGCCACGGAGGAGTACGGCGTTGCCGCTCTTGAGGCAGACGCCGGCGGCGTCGACAGTGACGTTGGGGCGGGCTTCGTAGATGATCCCGACGACACCGAGCGGGACGCGGACCTGCCGCAGCTCCAGGCCGTTCGGCAACGTCGAGCCGCGCACCACCTCGCCGACCGGGTCGGGCAGCGCGGCGAGGTCGCGCAGCCCCTGCGCCATCGCGGCGACGCGGTCGGCGGTCAGCGTGAGCCGGTCGACGAGCGACTCGGACAAGCCGTCGGCGCGCCCGCGTACGACGTCGCGGTCGTTCGCGGCGAGCACCTCGACGGTCCGCGCGACCAGCGCGTCGGCCATCGCGTGCAACGCCGCGTCCTTCGCGACACGCGAGAGCAGCGCGGTCTCCGCGGCCGCGGCCTTCGCCCGCTCGGCGAGCGCGCGCACCCCTGTCATGGTCCGAGGGTAACCGCTAGGTTTTGAATCGCGCGGCAGAGGCCGCACGCATGGCGAACGAGGGGACGAACCATGGCGGGCAACGCAACCGTGTACAAGCGCGCAGACGGCAAGTGGGCCTTCCGGATCAAGGCTGGGAACAACGAGGTCGTCGCGACCGACGGCGGCCAGGGCTACTCGAACAAGGGCGATGCGCGCGAGACGCTCGAGAAGCTCATGCGCGGCGAATACCAGGGCCCGATCTCCGAGGAGTAGGGCCGGGTCGGAGCGGCTTCGCCAGCTCGACCCAGACCTCGTGCTCGGCGACGAGCACGTAGCCGAGGTGCTCGTAGATCGCACGGTTGTCCGGTAGCTGGACCCGGACTCCGACGCGGAGTTCTGCCCTGCCCTCGGTCCGGGCGGTCGACTCGGCCCAGCGCATGAGCGCGGACGCGACACCGCGTCCGCGGTACGCCGGGTCGACCGCGAGACGACGGACGTGCAGCGTCCCGTCGTCGCGCTCCGCGAGCCGGCAGCAGCCCGCGGCGACGCCGTCGACGTACGCGACCGCGCCGGGCCGCGCGGCGAGCTCCTCGCGTACGACGTCTTCGGTCTCGGCCATCGCGCCGCTCGGCGGGTCGAGCCAGCCGTAGCCGCCGAACGCCGCCCGCGTCAGCGCATGGACGACGCCCGCGGCTTCGGCACCGACGGCATGAACGGCGTAATCCCTCACCCTCCAGATGCTCGCACCACTGTCCCGGCAGCGGCGCATCACTACGTTGCCGCGACATGGCCTCGATCCGCCGGGCCGTCGCCCGAGCCTGCGCCGCGGCACTGCCCGCCCTCGCCCTCGCCGTCGCGCTGCCCGGCACCCCTCCCCGGGCCGTACACGGTCACCGCGCAGGGCATCGACTCGCAGGGCATCGTCGAGCCCTCCGCACCGTCGATCCGGGTCCTCGTCGTCTGACCGTCAGCGATCGAGCAGGACGAGGTCGTCACGGTGCACGACCTCGCGCTCGTACGCCGGGCCGAGCTCGGCCGCGAGGTCGCGCGTCGACCGGCCCAGCAACGCGGGCAGCTCGGCCGAGCCGTAGTTGACGAGGCCGCGCGCAACCACGCGACGGTCGGGCGCGAGCAGCTCCACCGGGTCGCCCGCGGCGAACTCCCCCTCCGCGGCGGTCACGCCCGCGGGCAGCAACGACAGCCGTCGCTCGACGACGGCACGCACCGCACCGTCGTCGAGGAGCAGCCGGCCGTTCGGCGTCGAGGCGTGCGCGAGCCAGAGCAGCCGCGAGCCGGTCCGGCGGCCGTGCGGGTGGACGTACGTCCCCGCATCGCCGCGCACCGCATCGGCGACCGCGGTGGCGTTGGCGATGACGGTCGCGACGCCACTTGCGGCGGCGATCCGCGCGGCGTCGAGCTTCGTCGCCATGCCGCCGGTGCCGAGCGCGCCGCCGCGTCCCGCGACGACGTCCAGCGCCGCAAGGTCGCGCACCTCGCGGATCAGCCGTGCGTCGGGCACCCGGCGCGGGTCGGCGTCGTACACGCCGTCGACGTCGGAGAGCAGGACGAGGAGGTCGGTAGCGACGAGGTTCGCGACGAGCGCGGCGAGGCGGTCGTTGTCGCCGAGCGTGATCTCGGCGGTGGCGACCGCGTCGTTCTCGTTGACGATCGGGACCACGCCGAGCGCGAGCAGCCGGTCGAGGGTGCGGCGGGCGTTGAGGTAGTGACCTCGGCGGACGACGTCGTCGGCCGTGAGCAGCACCTGGCCGACCCGGATGCCGTGCGCGCCGAACGCCTCGGCGTAGCGATGGACGAGCGCGCCCTGGCCGACCGACGCCGCGGCCTGCAACGTCGCGAGGTCGCGCGGGCGGCGGGCCAGCCCGAGCGGTCCGAGGCCCGCGGCGATGGCGCCCGACGACACGACGACGACCTCGCGGCCGTCGTGGCGCAACGCGACCAGCGCGGCGACGAGCGCGTCGACCCGGTCGCCGTCGAGATGCCCGTCCGGCGACGTCAACGACGACGAGCCGACTTTGACGACGACGCGGGTCACTCCTCCTTCCCCTCCCCCTCCGCGACCCGGCGCGCCTTCTTCTCCGCGAGGCGCTCGTCGGCGGAGACCCGGGTCGACGGCGTCGCGAGCCGTTCGTCCTCGCCGCGCCGCGTGCCGTGGAACGCCTCGCTGGCCGGCTCCCAGTCGAACGTCCAGTCGCCGATCGTCACGGCCGCGCCCGGCTCGGCACCGAGGCGCTCCAGCTCGGCCTCGACGCCGATCCGGGCGAGCCGGTCGGCGAGGTAGCCGACCGCCTCGTCGTTGTCGAAGTTCGTCTGCCGGACCCAGCGCTCGACGCGCTCGCCGCGGACGGTGAAGCCCTCGCCCTCGGGCGTCACCGTGAACCCGCTGTCGTCGACGGCCGCAGGCCGCAGCACGATCCGCGTCGGTTCGGGCGGCGGGGCCGCGGCCCGTGCCGCACGCACCTGCTCGGCCATCGCGTACGCGAGCGCCGGCACGCCGTCGCGCGTCGCGACCGACGTCTCGTACACCGGCAGGCCGCGTTCCTCGATCGAGTCGCGGACGAGCGCGGCGAGGTCGGCGGCGACGTCGGTCTTGTTCAGTGCGACGAGGCGCGGGCGACCGGCGAGCCCGCCGTACGCCCCGAGCTCCGCCTCGATCGCGTCGATGTCGGACAGCGGGTCGCGACCGGGCTCGATCGTCGCGAGGTCGACGACGTGGACGAGGACCGCGCAGCGCTCGACGTGGCGGAGGAACTCGAGGCCGAGACCCTTGCCCTCGGACGCGCCCGGGATGAGCCCGGGCACGTCGGCGACGGTGAACACGACATCGCCCGCGGTGACGACGCCGAGGTTCGGGACGAGGGTGGTGAACGGGTAGTCGGCGATCTTCGGCTTGGACGCCGAGAGCACCGAGATTAGCGACGACTTGCCCGCGCTCGGGAACCCGACGAGCGCGACGTCGGCGACGGTCTTGAGCTCCAGGACGACGTCGGCGGACTGGCCCGGCTCGCCGAGCTCGGCGAAGCCCGGCGCCTTGCGGCGGGTCGACGCAAGGGCGGCGTTGCCCCCGCCGCCCCGGCCGCCGCGCGCGACGACGTAGCGGGCGCCGACACCG
>CBQZLL010000231.1:0-4900 GCA_967749945.1 uncultured Frankiaceae bacterium | reverse complement strand
CAGTCCGCGCTCTCCTCGACCGTCCGCGCTCTGGAACGCGAGCTCGACACGCGGCTGTTCGACCGGACCACGCGCAGCGTCGTCCTCACCGACGCGGGAGCCGCGCTCGCGATCGAGGCACGCCGTACTCTCGACGCCGCGGCCGCGGCGGTGGCCGCGGTCCAGGCCACCCACGACGTCGTCCAGGGCACGCTCAACCTCGGTGGTGTCCGGACCACCGGACGCTGGGACCAGGTCGGCCTCATCGTGGCGTACCGCCAGCGGCATCCCGCGGTCCTCGTCCGCTACCGCTCGGACCACAGCACGACACTCGTCGAGGAGGTCGTCGAGGGGCGGCTCGATATCGCGTTCGTCTCGTTGCGCGAGCACATGCCGCGGCAGCTCACGGTCCGCGAGCTGTTCCGCGATCCGCTCGGCGTCGTCTGCCCGCCCGACGACCCGCTCGCGCGGCGGCGCCGGGTCGCGCTCGCGGATCTCGCTGACCGCGCGCTCATCGGCGGTCCGCCGGGTTCGGTGTTGCAGACCGCGACCGAGCGCGCGTTGCGGCCGACCGACCGGGCGAGCATCACGGTCAACGACGTCGAGGCGTTGCTCGACTTCGTCGAACGCGGGCTCGGGGTCGCGATCTGCGCCGAGTGCGACGCAGCCGAACGCCCGCCGCTGCGCTGGGTCCCGCTCGCCGACGAGGACTTGGTGTGGCGCTTCGGCGTGGTGACCGGTCGGCCCGCGCTGCTGTCGAAGGCCGCGACAGCGTTCCTCGACCTGCTTCCCTAGAGACGCAGCATCATCCGGGTGTTGCCGAGGGTGTTGGGCTTGACGCGTTCGAGGTCGAGGAACTCCGCGACGCCGTCGTCGTACGACGTGAGCAGCGCGGCGTACACGTCAGGCTCCACCGGCACGCCGTCGAGCGGTGCGAAGCCGTACGCCGCGAAGAACGCCGTCTCGAACGTCAGGCAGAACACCCGCGCGACCCCGAGGTCGCGCGCGACGTCGAGAAGCTGCCGAAGCAACTCGCCGCCGACGCCGCGACCGCGTTCGTCGTCCGCGACGACGAGGGTGCGTACCTCGGCGAGGTCGCGCCACAGCACGTGGATCGCGCCGCAGCCGACGACCGTCCCGTCGCGGTCGGCGACCCAGAACTCTTGTACGTCCTCGTAGAGGTTGACGAGCGACTTGCCGAGCAGCAGGCCGGCGCCGGCGTGGCCGTCGACGAGCGCGCGCATCGCATCGACATCGGCGGTCCGCGCGCGCCGGATGGTGACCACCTAGAGCGCCTTGCTCAACGCTGCGATCGGCATGCCGAGATCGGCAAGCATCGCGAAGTCGTCGCCAGCGGGGCGACCCAGCGTCGTGAGGTAGTTGCCGACGATGAGCGCGTTGACACCGCCGAGCAGGCCGCGCGGCGCAAGCTCGCCGAGCGTGACCTCGCGACCGCCCGCGTACCGCAGGATCGTCCGCGGCAACGCGAGGCGGAACGCGGCGACGGTCCGCAGCGCGTCGGCTCCCGACATGACGGGCAGATCGGCGAACGGCGTGCCGGGCCGCGGGTTGAGGAAGTTGAGCGGGACCTCGTCCGGTGCGAGCGCCGCGAGCTGCGCGGCGAGCTCCGCGCGTTGTGCGAGCGACTCGCCCATGCCGACGATGCCGCCGCAGCAGAGCTCCATGCCGGAGTCGCGGACGAGCTCGCAGGTAGCCCAGCGCTCCTCCCATGTATGGGTCGTGACGACCTGCCCAAAGTGCGACCGCGCGGTTTCGAGGTTGTGGTTGACCCGGTGCACGCCCGCGGCCTTCAACGTCGCGACCTGGTCGGCGTCGAGGATGCCGAGGGACACGGCGACGTTGATCTCGACAGCGGCGTGGATGGCCGCGACGCCGTCGAGGACCTGGGCCAGCAGGCGTTGGTCGGGACCGCGGACGGCCGCGACGATGCAGAACTCCGTCGCGCCCGTCGCCGCCGTCTGCCGCGCCGCCTCGACCAGCCCCGCGACGTCCAGCGTCGTCGCGCGCACCGGCGACTCGAACCGCCCGGACTGCGAGCAGAAGTGGCAGTCCTCGGGGCAGCCGCCGGTCTTCACCGAGACGATGCCCTCCGCCTCGACCTCGGGACCGCACCAGCGCAGCCTTACCTCGTGAGCGAGCGCGAGCAGGTCGTCCAGCGCCTCGTCGGGCAGGGTGAGGCAGCCGAGCGTCTCGGCCTCGTCGAGGCCGGTGCCGTCAGCCAGCACCTTCTCGCGCGCGATGGTCAGGACGTCCATGCGGTGACTCCTCCGGTCAGGCTGCGTGCCGCGATCATGGCGAACGTCGCGCGGTCCGCCGCGCCCGCGCCGTCCGGCAGGACGCCGAGCAGCGAGCCGCCCGCGAGCGTCGCGAGGTCGGTGAGGTTGGTCTCCTCGGTCAGCCCCGGCCGGTCCGGCCAGGCGCCGATGACGACCCCGGCGAGGCGCACTCCCCTGCGCGCCAGCGCTTCCAGGGTCAGCGCCGTGGCGTTGAGCGTGCCGAGCCCGGCCGGTGCGACGACGACGACGGGCGCGTCGAGGGCGAGCGCGAGGTCGGCGAGGGTGGTGCCGCGGTCGTCGTAGCGGACGAGCAGGCCGCCCGCGCCCTCGACACAAACCTCGCCAAGATCACGACACTTGTCGATGATCTTGGCGAGGTTTGCGTACGGGAGGCCCGCGTGCCGCGCGGCGGCTTCGGGCGAGAGCGGCGCGGCGTACCGCGCGCCCTCGTACGTCGCTGCGCCGGTCAACCGCGCGACCGTGTCGACGTCGGGCACGTCGCCCGGCACGCCGGTCTGCGCAACCTTGACGTACGTCCCGCCGCGCACCGCGAGCAGCGCCGCCGCGACGACGGTCTTGCCGACGCCGGTACCGGTCCCGGTGACGACGAGCGCGGTCACGGCGCGACCGCCGCGAACGCCGCCGCGACCCGTCGCAGGTCGTCGGCGGTGAGCCCGGCGCGCGCGGTCAGCCGAAGCCGCGACACGCCGTCCGGCACGCTCGGCGGCCGGAACACACCGACCCGGACGCCGTGCTCCAGCATCGTCTCGGCGGCCGCCACAGCGGCGATCGGCGAGGGCATCCGCACCGACACGACGGCCGCCGCGGGCTCGGTCGCGTCGAGCCCCGCGGCGCGCGCGAGCACGGTGATCTCCGCTGCCGTCGCGCGGACCCGGTCCGCGAGGTCAGGCGAAGCACAGAGCACGTCGACCGCGGCCTGCGCGGCGGCGGCGGACGCCGGCGCCAGCGCGGTGTCGAACATGAACGTCCGCGCGACGTCGACAAGATGGTCGACGAGCGCCCGCGTCCCGAGGACGGCACCGCCCTGGCCGCCGAGCGCCTTCGACAACGTCGCCGTGACGACGACGTTCGGCTCCTCCTGGAGCCCGGCCGCCGCAACCGCGCCACGCCCGTGCGGGCCGAGGACGCCGAACGCGTGCGCCTCGTCGACGACGAGGACGGCGCCGTACGTCCGGCAGGTCGCGTGCAGGTCGCGCAGCGGCGCGAGGTCGCCGTCGACGGAGAACACCGACTCGGTCAGGACGAGCGCGCGACGTTCGGTCCGCGCGGCGAGCGCGCGTTCGACGGCGATGACCGACGCGTGGTCGACGACCTCGACGCGGGCGCGGGAGAGACGGCAGGCGTCGACGAGCGACGCGTGCGCGTAGCGGTCGGAGACGACGAGGTCGCCGCGCCCGGCGAGCGCGCCGACGACACCGAGGTTGGCGAGGTACCCGGACGAGAACGCGAGCGCCGCCTCGGTGCCGACGAACGACGCGAGCCGTTCCTCCAGCGCCGCGTGTGCGGTCGTCGTCCCCGTCACGAGCCGCGACCCGGTCGACCCGGTGCCCCAGTGCGCGATCGCGGACACCCCCGCCGCGACGACGGACGCGTGCCGCGACAGGCCGAGGTAGTCGTTGCCCGCGAGGTCGAGGACGCGGTCGGCGGTCGTACGAACGCGCAGCCGTCGCCGCAGCCCGGCGGCGTCCCGTTCGGCGGCGAACCCGGTCAGCCAGTCGAGCGTCACCCGGCGTCCGCGAGGACGTCGGCGACACAGGACGCGGTGACCTCGACGAGCGTCTTCGCCTCGTCGTCGGCGAGCGCGAGCGGCGGCATGAGGACGACGACGTCGCCGAGCGGGCGGATCAGGACCCCGCGGTCGCGGGCCAGCCGGCACACCCGCCACCCCGCCCGCGACGCCGGGTCGAACGCCGTCCCGTCCACCCGCGCGAGCTCGATCCCCGTCATCGTCCCGGCGCGGCGGATCTCGGCGACGTTCGGGTGCGAGGCGAGTGGCGCGAGCAACGTACCGAGGCGCTCGCCGAGCGCGGCGGCGCGGGCGACGGTGCCGCGTTCGGCCATCAGGTCGAGGTTGGCGACGGCGGCCGCGCAGGCGAGCGGGTTGGCCGTGTACGTGTGGCCGTGGAAGAACGTGCGGTAGTCCTCCGGGCGACCGAGGAACGCCTCGTACACCGCCTCCGTCGCGAGCACCGCCGCGATCGGCAGGTAGCCGCCGGACAGGCCCTTGCCACAGGTGAGCAGGTCCGGCGCGACGCCCGCCCGCTCGCACGCCCACATCGTGCCGGTGCGCCCGACGCCGGTCGCGACCTCGTCGGCGAGCATCAGCGCGCCGTACTCGTCGCAGATCGCGCGGACGCCGCGGAGGAACGACACGTCGTGCGTCAGCATCCCGCCGGCTGCTTGCACGAGCGGCTCGACGACGACGGCCGCGACCTCGCCGTCCATCGTGGCGCGCAGCGCGGCGAGCGACTCCTCGACTCCGTAGTACGGCGACGGCACTTGGGTCGTCGTCATCAGCAAGGGCCGGTACGCAGTGTGGAACATGTCGATGCCACCGACCGCCAACGGGCCCTCACCGGCCGTTTGGACACTGGCGGCGCCCG
>CBQZLL010000230.1:0-4964 GCA_967749945.1 uncultured Frankiaceae bacterium | reverse complement strand
ACGCGGTCGAGCGACTGGCGGTTGAGGTCGACGACCCAGAGCACCTCGCCGAGTCGCGGCACGACCGGGTCGGCGACGCACTCCCAGACCGCGCCCTCGTCGAGCTCGGCGTCGCCGAGCAGGCTGATCTGGCGGCCGCCCGGCGGCGTGTCGAAGTGGGTCGCGAGATAACGCCTCGCGACCGCGCCCCAGACCGGCGCGGTCGCTCCGATGCCGACGCTGCCCGTCGAGTAGTCGGGGTGGTCGGGGTCTTTGGTGCGGCTCGGGTACGGCTGCAGCCCCCCGTGCTCGCGCAGCCGCGGCAGGTACGCCGCGTCGAGGTTGCCGAGCAGGTACGAGATCGCGTGGAAGACCGGCGAGGCGTGCGGCTTGACGCTGACCCGGTCGTCCGGCCCGAGCGCGCCGAACCACAGCGCGGTCATCAGGCTGACCATCGACGCGCTCGACGCCTGGTGCCCGCCGACCTTGATGCCGGACGGGTTGGGGCGGGCGTTGGCGGCGTGCACCATCGACGTCGCGAGCCAGAGCACCCGACGTTCGACGTCGTGCAGCGCGTCCCTGCCCGCCTCGGTCACCCGGGCATTGTCGCGTACGGCACGCCCTAGGCTTACCGGCGGGCCGGTAGCTCAACTGGCAGAGCAGCAGCCTTTTAAGCTGTGGGTTGAGGGTTCGATCCCCTCCCGGCCCACGAGCAGAGGGTCACCCGCGGCGGCGGTACCCGCCGCGATGGACCTTGGCGTGCATGCCCGGCAAGCTGATCGCGGCGGTTCAGAGAGTGGCAAGCTGGTAGCGACCGTGCGTCCTGGCCACGCCGCCCGTGCTTGGATCGCCGCGTGACGGACGACGCGTACCGCCCAGTCCCGTTGCGCTGGACGCGGGTCCCGCCGGGCGCCGCGCTCGCGGCGTCGGGCGAGTTCCGCGATCGGATGGCGACGCGGCGCACGGTGCGCGACTTCTCGCCCGAGCCGGTGCCGTGGGAGCTCGTCGAGAACGCGATCGCGACCGCGGCCACCGCACCGAGCGGCGCGCACCAGCAGCCGTGGACGTTCGTCGTCGTGAACGATCCGGCGGTGCGGCGCCAGATCAGGGAGGCGGCCGAGGAGGAGGAGCGGATCTCCTACGCCGGGCGGCTCGGCGAGGAGTGGCTGCGCACGCTGCGCCGCCTCGGCACCGACTGGCGCAAGCCGCACATCACCGACGCGCCGTGGCTGGTCGTTGTGTTCGAGCAGGCGTATGCCCTCGACGCCGACGGCACGACGCACAAGCACTACTACGTGAAGGAGTCCGTCGGCATCGCGTGCGGCCTGTTCATCGCGAGCCTGCACCTCGCGGGCGTCGCCACGCTGACGCATACCCCGAGCCCGATGGGTTTCTTGTCACGGATCCTCGGGCGACCGCGCAACGAGCGGCCGTACCTGCTCGTCCCGATCGGGTACCCGGCGGCTGACGCGGTGGTACCGGACCTCGCCCGCAAGCCGCTCGCCGATGTGCTCGTCACCATCTGACCCCTACCGGGACATGGCCGGACGGCGGCTGCTCGGCTACGTCAGCGAGCAGCCGTTCCCGCGGGCACGCGGTGCCCGCCAGGTCCAGGGCCCCGAGGGTTCGTGGATCGCCGACACCGGAGGTGTCACCGTACTGTGCGCGCGGCTGCCGTACGCGTTGCTGGTGGTCGGTGACGACCCGCGACTCGTCCGCGACGCCGCTACCGCCCCCGACGTGGTGTGACGTTGTGTTCGTCTCGACATCCCGGCCGGTCAGACCGGCGTCTGGCTCGCGGACCGCACGGCGGCAGTAGGAAGCGCGACGACGAACTCGCACCCGTCCCCTCGGTTGTGCACGGTGATGCTCCCGCCGTGGGCGGCGACGATGCCGCGCACGATGGCCAGCCCGAGCCCGGCCCCGACCTCGTCGCCGGGGGTGCGGGCGGCCTGTCCCCGGTAGCCCGCCTCGAACAGCCGGGCCAGCTCCCGCTCGGGAATCCCGCCGCACCCGTCACGCACGACGAGTCGCGCGCCCGACGCGTCCGCGTCGCAGGTCACCTCGACGCGACGACCCGGCATGGTGTGCCGGACGGCATTGGTCACGAGGTTGGCGAGCACCCGGGTCACCTGGCGGCGATCCGCATCGGCGACCGCGCCCGCATCGCACCGGGTGGTCAGCGCGACGGAACGCGTGCGAGCCAGCGACTCGCTCGCCCCGGCCACCTCGCGGACCACGTCGGCGAGGACGACCGGTTCGCGGGCCAGCGTGAGCGAGCGCGCGTTGATGCGGGACAGATCGAACAGGTCGCCGACCATGCGGGCCAGGCGGTCGGTCTGCACCCTGATCCGCCGGTGGTAGTCGCGTACGTCGTCCGCGCCGGTGACGACGCCATCCTCCAGTGCCTCGACCATCGCCTGGACCCCGGCGAGCGGCGCACGCAGGTCGTGGCTGATCCAGGCGACCAGCTCGCGGCGGCTCGCCTCGGCGGCCTGTTCCCTTTCCTTCGCCTCGGTCAGGCGGCGGTGCGACTCGGCGAGCTCGCTGGACACCGCGGCAAGCTCGCGGGTCGCAACCGGCAACGCGTCGCCTGGCGCGCGCCCGTCGCCGAGCCGGCGGGCGGCCTCGCCGAGCAACGCGCTGCTGCGCGACACCTGCGCGACGAGCACGGCGGCCACCGCGGCGGCTGCGAGCGTTCCGGCCACGATGACCGCGAATAGCACGGCGAGCGTGTGGTCGTCGACCACCATCAACGCGCCGGCGGCGGCGACGCCGACGGTCATCACGGCGACCGGAGTCAGCACGACCACGGTGACCGCGATCCGTAACGAACGGCGCGGCGGTGCCGACCGAAGGAGCAGCCGGCCGCCGACCGTACCGAGCAGCGCCGCGCCGGTGGCCGCGGCGCAGATGACGAGCGCGTCGGTGACCGTGATCATTCCGCCGCCACGGGGTCGTACCGATACCCGATCCGGAGCACGGTCACGATGCGGCGCGGCTCGGCGGGGTCGGGCTCGACCTTCTCGCGCAGCCGCCGGACGTGGACGGTGACGGTCGACTCGTCGCCGAACGACCATCCCCACACCTGGTCGAGCAACGCCTGCCGGGTGAACGCCTGCCGCGGGTGCCGGAGCAGGAACGCGAGCAGGTCGAACTCGCGCACGGTCAGCGCCAGCTGCATACCGTCCTTGACGACCTCGTGCGCCGCGAGGTCGAGCACCAGGTCGCCGTCGCGGAGGATGACGGGTTCGCGCTGTACGTGCGGCGAGCGGCTGCGGCGAAGAACCGCCTGGACGCGGAGAACGAGCTCGCGCGGGCTGAACGGCTTCGTCACATAGTCGTCGGCGCCAAGCTCCAGGCCGGCCAGCCGGTCCGTCTCCTCGCCGAGCGCGGTGAGCATGACGACCGGGACCGTCGACGTCCGTCGCAGTCGCCGGCACACCTCGAGCCCGTCGAAGCCGGGCAGCATGACATCGAGAACGACGAGGTCGGGTTTACCGCCGTCGGCCAGGTCGACGGCGGTCTCGCCGTCGTGCGCGAGCAGCACGTCGTACCCGGCGCGCGTCAGGTAGCGCGCGAGCACGTCGGTGATCGTCCGGTCGTCGTCGACGACCAGCACCCGCTCGGCCACGAGACATGACACCACCACGCGGCGTCACGAACCACCGGTGGGCGAACGCGTCACTGCTCCGTAAGGACTCCGTCATCCCGCTGACCTCGGATCCCGGCCCGCGGCGACGTTGACTCGGAGTGCGACCGGCCGAACGGCCGGCGCGGAAGGAGAGGTCACGATGCGGAAGCGGTTCGCGAAGCGGTCGTTCGTCCTGGCCGGCCTGACGGTGGCGTCCCTCGGCGGGCTCGGGGTCGTAGGGCCCGCGGCGCAGGCTGGGGTGAGCGGGCCGGCGTTCTACGTCGACCACGTGGTCTACCGCACGGTCGGCACCCCGACCGACCTGTCCGGCACCGGTGCGCCGGCCCACTCGTGGGACGTGATCTACGACTTGGGCGGCGCGCAGCTCAACGTCGCGACCGCCGCCCCGGGTGACCGTGACTACAACGGCGGGCGCTGGCAGGTGCACGGGCTGTCGTTCCCGAGCGGGTACGCCGCGGCGCTCGCCGCAGGTGACCTCAACGACGACGGCGTCATCGGCTCGGACGAGGAGGTCGCGGTTGCGATGGCGGCCGGCGCCGCGGTCGACACCGGCGTCGTGAAGCAGTTCGAGTGCCCAGTGATCAAGCAGCCGGCCAACCAGGGCTGATGCACTGATCCCGCGGTCGGCGTGCCGACAGAAGCGGGTGAGCGTGCGTAGGTCTGCTACGAGCCCCGCCGCGGGCACGGAACAGACCTACGCCGCACTTCCGAGGCATGGCCCAGACGGTCACGCGCGGCGACGCGTACCCAACGTGCGGCGCCGCCCGGGTAGTAGTAACAGGCGAAGTCGACCGTGCCGTTGCAGTCGAACAGGATCTCGTGGTCCGCGGCGTAGGCCGAGCCGCCGCCGTGCGACACGTCGCAGTCAGTCCTCCTCGCCGGGCGGGCGCGGGATGGCAGGCCGAGCGTGTCTGCACGCGATCCGTGGATTGCGCCTCGGCATCCGCGTTGTGACATCCGGGCCGGGTCGCCTATGCTTCGCGGGTTCTCCCCGACGGCACGGCAGTGGGGTCGTCCACGCTCGACGGCATGACCGCCGGCGCCTCGCCCCCATCGTCTAGAGGCCTAGGACACCGCCCTTTCAAGGCGGCGACACGGGTTCGAATCCCGTTGGGGGTACAGCTCCACCGAGGTCCCGTAGTGCAGTTTGGAGTGCACGCCGCCCTGTCAAGGCGGAGGTCGCGGGTTCAAATCCCGTCGGGACCGCTCCACCCCTGAGGAAGGCTCGCTTCTCCCCGGCAAGCCGGAGAGAAGCTCAGGGCAGGTAGCTCAGCTGGTACGAGCGTCCGCCTGAAAAGCGGAAGGTCGGCGGTTCGACCCCGCCCCTGCC
>CBQZLL010000229.1:0-4965 GCA_967749945.1 uncultured Frankiaceae bacterium | reverse complement strand
CGCCGGCCGTGGCCGAGGCCGTACTCCCGCTGCGCCGCGCCGACCTCGTGACGACCCGGACCCTCGGGCCGCTCCCCCTCGACGCCGTCCGCGACCTCGCCGCGGGGCTTGGCCTCGCGCTCGACGAGCGGCGGTGCGCCGAGCTGCTCGCGGTCACCGACGGCCTGGCGCTGGCGGTGCAGGAGATGCTGCACCGGCTGGCGGCGGGCGACGGCCCCGCGGCGATGCCGGCCGCCGGCGCCGGCGACTCGGTGCTGGCCCGGATCGTCGGCGAGGACGTGGACGACCTCCCCGCCGACGCGCGCGGCCTCGTCCACGCGGCGGCCGTCGGACCGCAGCCGGTGTCCGAGCCGCTGCTCCGCGGGGTCCTGGGCTTCGGCCCGGAACGCTTCGACGCCGCCGTCGCGGCCGCGGAGGTCACCGGGCTGCTCCGCCGGATCGGCCCGGGGCAGCTCGCGTTCCGCCACGAGCTGCACCGCGAATGCGTGTACGGCACCCTGCCGCTCGCCGCCCGACGGCAGCTCCACCGCACCGTCGCGCACGCGCTCGCCGCGCAGGCCGACGCGCCGGCGCGCCTCGTCGCAGCGCAGCTCCTCGACGCGGGCGCCGTGCTCGACGCGCTCCCGTACCTGGAACGCGCCGCCGAGGCCGCGATCGGCGCGCACGACCTCGGCAACGCGTTCGCGCACCTGCGGACCGCGGTGACCGCCTGCCCCGCCGAACGCGCCGCGCAGCGGACCCTGCTCGCCGAACGTGCCGTCGTCGTCGCGATCGCCGCCGACCTCGCGCCGGCCGCGCTCGACCTGCTCGACACGCTCCTCGGTGCCGACCGCGACGCCGACCAGCGGGGCCGGCTGCTGCTCTGCCGCGCCAGGGTGGCGACGTACGCCGGGGACTTCGCCGCGCGGGTGACCGACCTCACCGCCGCCCGCGGTGCGTTCACGCTCGCGCGCGACGACGTCGGCGTCGCGCTCAGCATGGGCGAGCTGTCGTTGCCGGTCGCCGGGGTCCTGCCACTGGCCGACCACGTCCGGGTGGGCCGGGAGGCGCTCGCGCTCGCCGAACGGACCGGCGACCCCCGGGCTATCGTCCTCTGCGCCGGCAACCTCGCCGCCGCGGAGCTGCTGACCGGGAACGCCGGCGCGTTCGCCCTCTGGCAGCGCGCCGCCGCGGTGATCGCCGAGCGCGACCCCTCGAACCTCGACACGGCCGAGCGGGTCCGGCACAACTGGCTCGCGTCGCTGCTCATGTACGGCCGCTACGACGAGGCCCGCCGGCTGCTCGTCGACCTGCGCGCCCGCCCCGGCGGCGACCCCGACCACGGGCTGACCGAGGCGTACGACGCCGTCGTGCACTGGCGGCTCGGGCGGTGGACCGACGCGGACGCGGCGGCCCGCCGGGCCGGCGAGAGCCAGGCCACGCCGCGTCACCTGTCCGCCGCCCTGCTCGCGATGATCTCGTTCGAACGGGACCGCCGGCCCGACATGACGCCGTTGCGCGACGCGGCACAGTTCTTCTTCGCCGACCACGACGAGATCTGGGCGCCGGTCACGCTCGCCTGGCTGATCCACGTACGCCGGGCCCGGCGCGAGCCGCAGCCCGAGCGCGGGCTCGCCGAGCTGGTCCGCCGGATCGTCGCGACCTCCACCGTCGTCGGGTGGGAGGACGTCCTGCCCGCCGCAGCGCAGGTGGGTCCGGCAGCGGGCCGGACGCTGCTCGCGCTCCCCGCCGAGCTGCTGCCGCGCGGGCCGCGCGCGGAGCCCGCGATCCGCTTCGCCGAGGGCCTGGTCGCGGGACACACCGGGCAGGATGCCGCCGCCGACCTGCTGCTCGCGGCCGCGGACGGCTACGCCGCGCTCGGCGAGCCGTACCACGCGGCCCAGTCCCTCGCCGCCGCGGCCGATGTCCGGGCCGGCCAGGGCCGGCGGGCCGGCGACCTCTGGGCGCGGGCGGCGGGGACCTTCCGCGACCTCGGTGCCGACCGCTCGCTCGCCAGCCTGCTCCGGCGGGCCGGAAGCACCCGGGCCCTCGACGGCTTCCGCGTCCCGACCGGGCAGCGGTTCGCCGGTGCCGTCGGGCTGACCGAACGCGAACGCGCCGTGGCCGACCTCGCCCGGTGGGGACGGACCGCGCGTGAGATCGCCGGCGAGCTCGGCATCGCGGAGAGCACCGTGCGTACCCACCTCGACCGGGTCAAGACGAAGCTCGGCGCCCGGCGCGCCCGCGATCTGATCCGGCTGCTCGCCGAGCCCTCTGCGTAGCAGCAGGTCTGCCTGCAACGGTCTGGCCGCTCCGGCGAAGTAGAGGGCTGCCAACAGCACTCGACCGACTGGAGGGGTTCGTCATGCTCCTGAAGAACTGGCGTACGGCCGTCGCCTGCGCTGCCGTCGCGGCGGGCGCGCTGCGGGGCCAGGACTGCCGGGTGGACCCGCGGGGGTGTGGGGGGGGCGGGCGCGCGCGCCCAGCCGTCCGGGTCGCCCGTCCGGCGCCGCCGCCGTCACCGCCGGCTGCTCCGCGCGTTGCGTGGGGCGAAGCCGCCGGGCTGACCCTGCAACGATCCTCCTTGCGGGACGTATCAGGTCATGTCACAACATCGGGTGGAGGTGGGCATGGCCGACCAGGGCGGGATGACGGACTTCGCGGAGTTCGTCGCGGAGCAGCAACCGCGGCTGCGGGCGTACGTCGGGCGGCTGCCCGGCGCGCAGTACGCCGAGATGGACGACCTGCTGCAGGAGGCGCTGCTCCGCGCGTACGAGCATCGCGACCGCTTCGACTCGGACGCGCACGCGGTCAACTGGATCTGCCAGGTCGTCCGCAACCTCCTCGTCGACCGCCGCCGCCGGTGGCTGCGCCGCCCGGTGCTGCCGTACGCCGACCTGGACCACACAGGCGACGAGACCGCGCCTGACCCGGCCGACCTCGTCGTCGCGGCCGAGCAGGCGCGGCTCGCCGTCGACGCGGTCGGCGCGCTCTCGTCCGTCCAGCGCGAACTGCTCTGGGAGCACGTCGTCGACGGCGTGAGCTACGCCGAGATCGCGCGACGCACGGCGACCCCGCTGGCGACCGTACGGTCGCTGGCCCACCGCGCCCGCGTTGCCGCCGTCCGCGAGTTCGCCCGGGCGGGCGGCGCGCTCTCGGTCCTCCCCGCCCTGCTCGTCCGGTCGTGGCGGCGCGCCGCGCACCGCGTGCACATCCCCTCGGCGACGGCCGAGGCGCTGTCACTCGGGCTCAGCGTGCTGGTCGTCACGGCAGTCGCTGTTCCGCCGGTCGTCGCCACGCCGCCAGTGGTGCACTGGACACTCCCCGCGTCGCGGGTGGCGGCGTCCGGCCCGACCGCCCCCCGTCGCGCACCGGCGCCGCGGACCGTGACAACGGACGCGGCCCGGACCGCACCCGAGTCCCCGCCGCCGCCGTCGCCCGCCCCGCCGCATGCCCTGCGCATCCAGGCCGGCGACTTCTCGGGGACGTACTCGAGCGACTGCACCTTCTCGCCCACCGGTACGAAGATCTTGGACGAGTACTCCTGCGACTTCACGGCGGCCTCCGACCGGTGCCAGTTCACGCCGATCGGCTCGACCGCCGGCGTCACGGGGTGTTCGGTCGAGCTGGTGTGGGCCACGACCAAGGGGACCGCCGACGGCTTCAGCCCGACCAGTGACATCGTGGCCGCCCACGACTGCCAGAGCGTGTCGTACACCGCCGGCGTGGTGCGCTTCCGGAGCTCGCCCGACGCGGATCCGACCGAGTTCGCCGTCGCGGTGTACCTGGACAGGGCGTCGGCAAAGATCGACAGCGACGGCGGCGCGCCGGTCATCATCCACGCGAGGTTCCCGTTCCTCTGCTCGATGCCGCACCAGCGCGACCAGATCGGTTTGCAGGGCACGCTCTCGTAGGTCACGACATCACGTCGGACACCGCGCGGAGCCGGTCGACGGGGCGCACGCCGAACCATCCCGCCTCCCGCGGATCTTGACTGCGAAACAGGCCAGAGCACGACGACGCTCCCATCCACCCTGGTTGCGACGCTCCGTGACGGGGTACGGTCCGGACTAGTCGGAGAGCGACGATCCGCGCTTGACCCCGGTCACTCACGGGCGCGGGGAGCGAATGGTGAGACCGGCTCCGGACACAGGTCGTGAGGTGTCCGATGACGGTACGGCTCCGTAACCACCTGATCACCGTTCCCGCGGCAGCGGCCGCGGTCGTCGTCCTCGCGTCGGCAGCACTGGCCGGCTCGACGATCAGCATCAAGAGCAGCCAGGTCCCCACGACCGCATCCGCGTTCGACGAGCACGGGGACTGTTCGTACCCGGACCAGCCCAGCCAGTCACCACCGCTGTGGGGCTGGCACTTCGTGTTACCCGGCGGCACCGCGACGTTCGTCGCGCTGACCGCGCACTTCGCCACCGCCGGTGACGTCACACTCCCGGGCCCAGCGGGTGCGTTCGTCCAGAGCGGCAAGGGCGCCGTCGTCTACACCGCCACCGACGACACGCTGACCGGTGCCGACGCCACGATCGAGGGCAGTACGCCGCAGGGCTACTTCGTGCTCTCGGACACCTGCGTCCCGGCCACGCCGTCGCCGACGCCGAGTGAGTCCGCGTCGCCGAGCGAGTCGCCGAGTGGGTCGCCGAGCCCGTCGGTCTCCGCGACGACCGCGTCGACGTCGCCGACCCAGACGCCGAGTGCCGAGGTCTCCGGCACGGAACTGACGCAGTCGCCGTCGATCTCGCCGAGCGTGCTCGGCGTCAAGCAGACCAAGAGCGGCGTGTCCGGCACCGGCCTGCCGAAGACCGGCCTCTCGCCGTTCGGCCTCCTCGTCGTCGCCGCGGTCCTGGTCGCCGCGGGCACCGTGCTCGCCCGCCGCCCGAAGGGCCGGTACGCCCGTTGACCGTTGTCAGGGGGCCCCCCAGGGGGGGTACCCAGACACAAACAGATAACCCGGGCCCCACGGCGCGGTCGATA
>CBQZLL010000228.1:0-4971 GCA_967749945.1 uncultured Frankiaceae bacterium | reverse complement strand
TAATCAATCGCCCGGGCGTTTTCGTCTTACGGTGTTTGGATGCGAACGGGGTCGGGGTGTGGGGGCCGCGACCGCGGCACGACCAGCCGTCGGCCGTCCATTTCCTGGAGGCCGTGGAGAAGCATCGGACCGTCGATCTCATCCAGAACGTCGGCGCGCACTTCGACGTAGAGATCCTGGCGGACGCCGATGATGTGCTCGTCGTATGCGGCGTGGTGGATCTTGCACAGGGAGAGGCCGTTCGGCACCACCGGCTGACCTTGCGGGTGCGTATCGGGCAGGATGTGTGCCGCGTCGAGCAACTCCGGATGCCGCAGCCGGCACATCGCGCAGGTCCCGTCGTAGGCGCGGAGCACGCGAGCGCGGAACTGGACCTGGTGCAGACGCTGCCGGGTCAGCCGTTCGGCGTACTTGCGCAGGTCGTCGGTGAGGTGCTCGACGTCGATGAGGCGCTGCCCCTCGTCCACCGCCACCGAGAACTCGTGCCGAATGCGATCCTCCGCGACGAGGTAGACCGGCCAGTGCGGGACGTAGACGCCCGGCGCAACGCCGACGAAGTACGCGAGCGGCAGCCGGTGCTCCATCGCGTATCGCAACGCCCTGTTATCCGGGTGGTCCGGGTCGGTGCCACGGTATTTGTATCGAACGAGCCCGTCCGGGCCGATCGTGTCGTCGTATGGTCGCTGCGCCTGCGGCGCGCGGAATACCGTCGTGAACGAGAGCGCGCCGTCGAGTCCCGCCACGCGGCGAATGCCCTGCTGGCCGATGACCTGGAACCGTCGCCCCTCGAACTCGAGCCGGTTCACGTCCGCGGACCGGACTGTGCCGTCGACGCTGCGGCCCGCGAGTTGGTCGAGGCGCGCGAACAGCAAGCCGCGAAGCGCCGCATCGCGCTCGGCCACCGCCATGTGTGCGTTCTAGCAGATATCGATCAAGAATCCATCAGCGCTCGCCGAAACACGCGTTGGTCGCGCAAGGTTGGATCGGGACGTCACGTCGCACCCGCGAGACGTGGCAGTCGTCGCGCGCAAGACCGCCCGCGACTGGCTTGTCACGCGATCCGTCACACTCGATCCGGCGACCCTGAACGACACGTTCGTGTCGCTACCGCTCGGTGGCACGCCTGACCCCCAGAATGAAACGAGGCCCCTCCAGGTATGAGCTGGAGGGGCCTCGCCAGGTCACACTGCACGAGCCACCGATTGCTCGGCCGCCCTGCGTTGCGCGACCCGCCTGCGGTGCCTCGGACCCGTCCGACCGACCGGTTGCCCGACCTGTCCGACGTTCCGGGAGTCTCCTCTCGGGCAGTCCGTGCGTGCCGCTGGCGTGTGCAAGTTGTAGTGCTTGCCGACGACCGAGACAAGGGGTTCCGGCAAGGAAGTTTCAAACTTTTTCATGATCCACAGGATGTCCACCGACACGGGTCAGTTATCCCCTGGCGGAGGGCGATGTCCACCGGCTCGTCCACCGCAACGTCCACAGGTGGACAGGCGGCCGACGCCACCCGGTGAGGCGCCTCCACCGGCGCGCGATTGGTGAGCGGCGGCGCCGCGGTTCACCAGTTCGTGCTCTGGCCGACGACGGTACTCACCAGTAGCAACGAGGGGACCGCACTCGCGGGCGACGACGTCACTTCGGCGGTAACGACCCCGCGTACGTCATGCCCCGCTCGACCCACTGCGCCAGCACGTCGTCGTCGAGCACCTCGCCCGCCACGAGCAGCCACCCGGCCATCGGCTTGCCCGTCATGTCGAACGGCCGCGCCCCGGGCTCGGCAAGCAACGACGCGTGGTCGTCCCGCGACATCCGCACGATGAGCTCGTCGCCGTGCACGCCGACCGCCATGTTCCCGTCGAGCAGGAACGCGAGCCCGCCGAACATCTTCTTCTCGACCAACAGTGGGCCGACCGCCTCCCGGACCCGGCTCGCCAGTACGTCGTCGTACGCCATGCCGGCCAGCCTAGGACAGCGCCGCCGCCGCGACCCGCGGGTCGGCCGCCCCCGGTCCGGCGAGCTCCCATGCCCCGCCGCGCCGGTGCAACGGGTACCAGAGCCCGTCCCGGCCGAGCCGGAGCTGCCGCGAGTCGGCTGCGTCGGCGACCTGGTTGAGCCAGACGTGCGCGCCGCCGCCGAGCACCGCGACCGCCTCGCCGACGTCTCCGGGATCCGGCGACCACGTCGAGTCCAGCACTCCGAGCGCGCCGCGCCCGCCGAGCGTCCACGCCCGCGCCCGCCGCGACAGCACCCGCGGCGGTACGTTCGCGCGCTTCGCCAGGCGGTCGAGCTGCGGCGTGCCGAGCAACGACGCCGCCCGCCGGACGACGTCCTCGTCGACCGTGAGCGCGAGCCCGCCGTCCCCCGCCCCGGTCACCAGCTCCCAGGCGCGCTGCGCCGCGTCGCCCGCAAGAGCCGCGAGGTCCGCAGGCGACACCGACCCCGACGATGGCGCTCCGACCACCGGCGCCGGCCGACCCGGCCGGGACGGCGGCAACGGCAGGTCGGGCAACGATGCCACCGCCCGGCCGAACGTCGTGCGCGCGTCGACCTCGTCCGCCTCACCTGGCGACAACGCGACGTCCGCGACGCCCGACCGCAGCGCCCGCAACGACGCCAGCACTTCGTGCCGCGTCCGCCCGCGCAGGAGCAGCAGTTCGAACGGGTCCGCGTCGAGCAGGTCGGCGACGAGGTAGCAGACGGCGGCGGCGTGCTTGCACGGGACGACGTCGTCCGGGCACGAGCACCGCAGCCGCAGGTCGCCCGGCCCCGGCAGCAGCGACAGCCCGGCCGCCTCGACGTCGGCGACGAGCTCGTGCGGGAGCTCGCCGTCGAGCAACGCGGCAGCGTGCGCGATCCGCGCGGACACGACGCCGAGCACCCGGTCCCACTCCGTGTCACGGAACGGCCGCCACTCGACGCGGACGTCGTACGGCCGCGGCCGCGATCCCTTGACGATCGCCGATACGACGCCCGGCGCGACGTCGAGCGAACGCACCATGCCATGGCGCGCGTAGGTCCGCCCGCGCGAGAGCCGGCCCGAGTCGAGCCCGGCCTTCGTCTCCAGCGCGGACAGCCAGGCCCGGCCCCACCACGTCGTCCCGAACGCCCGCCGCGCGCCCGCTTCGATCCGCCTCATCCGAGGCTCACCAGCTCGGCGAGCTCGTCGTCGGAGAGCTCGGACAGCCACGCCTCGCCCGTGCCGACGACCGACTCGGCGAGCGCCCGCTTGCGGTCCATGAGCGAGGCGATCCGGTCCTCGAGCGTGCCCTCCGTCATCAGCCGGTGTACCTGGACGACGCGGGCCTGGCCGATCCGGTGCGCGCGGTCCGTCGCCTGGTCCTCGACGGCCGGGTTCCACCAGCGGTCGTAGTGGATGACGTGCGTCGCGCGGGTGAGGTTCAGGCCGGTGCCACCGGCCTTGAGCGACAGCAGGAACACGGGTACGTCCCCGCCCTGGAACCGCGTGACCATCTCCTCCCGCCGCCGTGCCGGCACCCCACCGTGCAGGAACAGCGTTGGCACCGCGCGCGCCGCCAGGTGCGCTTCGAGCAACGTCCCCATGGCGACGTACTGCGTGAACACGAGCACGCCGTCGCCCTCGTCGACGATGACGTCGGTGAGCTCGTCGAGCGCGGCGAGCTTGCCGGACCGGCCGTCGATCGGGCCGTCCTCGTGCAGGTACTGCGCCGGGTGGTTGCAGATCTGCTTGAGCTCGGTGAGCAGTTTGAGGACGAGGCCGCGGCGGGCGATGCCAGTCTGCTTGCCGATCGCGGCGAGCGCCTCGCGGACGACGGCGGCGTACAGCGTCGCCTGCTCCGCGGTGAGCGGCACGATCTCGTCCGTCTCGATCTTCGGCGGCAGCTCGGGCGCGATACCCGGGTCGGACTTGCGCCGGCGCAGGAGGAACGGGCGGACGACCCGGGCGAGCCGGTCCGTCGCGTCGGTGTCGCGGTAGCGCTCGACGGGGACGGCGACCGTACGGCGGAAGCGGTCGAGCGGACCGAGCAGCCCCGGCGTCGTCCAGTCGAGGATCGACCAGAGGTCGGTGAGCCGGTTCTCGACCGGCGTGCCCGTCAACGCCACCCGCGCCGTCGCCGGGATCGCGCGCAGCTCCCGGGCGCCGCGGGAGAGCGGGTTCTTGACGTGCTGTGCCTCGTCGGCGACGACGAGGTCCCACGCGACCTCCGCGAGCGCCTCGCGGTCGCGGCGCACAACGCCGTAGGTCGCGAGCACCATCTCGCCCTCGGCCAGCGCGCCGAGGTGACGTTCGCCGCCGTGGAACCGCCGGACCGGAACGTCCGGTGCGAACCTCCGGATCTCCCGCTCCCAGTTGCCGAGCAACGAGGTGGGACAGACGACGAGTGCTGGGCCGCGCGCGCCGCGTTCCTGCCGGTGCAGGTGCAACGCGATGAGCTGCACCGTCTTGCCGAGCCCCATGTCGTCGGCGAGGCAGCCGCCGAACCCGAGGCTGGTCAGCTCGGCGAGCCACCGGAGTCCGCGAAGCTGGTACGGCCGCAGCTCGGCCCGCAGCCCCTCGGGCGGTCTCGCGGCGGCGTGGTCGCGGGACGTCGCGAGCCCGGTCAGCCGGGTCGCGAGATCGGCCAGCCCGCCCGTCGCGACGAACGCGACCTGCTCGTCGTCGACGGCGACGTACCCGGTCAGCGCCGCGGCGAGCGCCTCCATGCCGGTGAGCGCGAGTGCCCTGCGACGGCGTAACCGCGCGAGCAACGCCGGGTCGACGCGGACCCAGCGGCCGCGCAGCCGGATCAGCGGCCGCTTCGCCTCGGTCAGCGTCTCGACCTCGGCCTCGGTGAGCGGTTCGCCGGCGAGCGTTGCCTCCCAGCGGAACTGGAGCAACGTGTCGAGCGTGAAGCCGCCCGCCGGTCCTTCCGACGGCAGCGCGGGCGTCGTCGCGACCGCCCGGACCGCGACGCCGTCGGTCAGGAGGTCGCGCGGCCAGAGCACCTCGACGCC
>CBQZLL010000227.1:0-4980 GCA_967749945.1 uncultured Frankiaceae bacterium | reverse complement strand
GCCACCGAGACACGTTCCCTGATGATGCGATACAGGTGCGTGTCCTCCTTGGCGAGGTGGATGTCGAGGTGGAACTTGAACGCAGCGGTCGCCCGGGCCGTCTCCACCTCGTCGCGGACGGAGACCGCCTTGCTCAGCGCGTCGAACGCGCGGTCGAGGCCACGGTGGTCCTTCTCGTAGGCCTCGGCGACCAGCGGCGCGACCTCTTCGAGGGCGGGAAAGATGGCAAGCTCCTCTCCCTGGGCGTGCCACTCCAGCACCTCGTTGAAGAAGCGGAAACGCTCCACGGTCGCCGCGAGCCCAGGCGCGCCCCGTGCCGCGGCGAGCGCCGCCTCGTCGATGGCGACCATGTCCGCGCGGAACGCGTTGTGGATCGCTACCACCGCATCGATCGGACCAACCATGATGCCCTCCCATTAACTCGATCTCAAGTAACTTGTTCTCAAGTTAAGGACCTTCGAGTCGACTGTCAAGGCCCGGTCTCGATCGGCTACGGTCTGCCGCGGAGGTGGCCGCGATGGGTGCAGCGCGCGAACTGGCGGAGGGCTGCTACCAGGCGTTCGGGGACGGCGAGCACGAGACCGCGACGGGCTACTTCGCCGACGGCTGCATCTCGGTGACGCCGGGCGGCGCGCTGGACAACGCCGCGCACGAGGTCTTCTGGGACCAGCTCACGATGCTCGGCCAGCTCGGCGCGCTGCCACCGAGGTAGCCCCCGGCGGCTCGGCAATGCCAATTGCGAGTAGTGTCCGCGCCGCTGAGACAGACATATCGGCCGCTCGACGAGCGAGCGACCGTCTGTACCGGAAGGGGGACATCGTGGCGTACAACACGCTGCTGTCCATCATCGCGAGGATCAACCCGCAGATCTGGGACTACATCTACCCGCATGGCCCGGTGATCGGCTATTCGGCGAGTCCCACCATCGGCATCGCGCCCGTCATCGACCGGGTGGCGCTGAACCCGCAGCCCCTGCCACCGGGAGACCGGTTCCTCGTCGGAGCCGCGGAGCTCGCGCACGACATCGTCCGTACGGCCGTCGGCATGGAGGCACGCGGCGAGTCGGCGTTGACGTTCGTCACGGACACGATCGACGACTGGTGCGGTACGCCCTGGCCGCACAAGTTCCCGTTCCCGTGGCCGGGCCCGCGTCGCGACCCGGAGCTGGACCCGCACGCGTTCGACGTCCAGGCCGGCCGCATCATCGCGGCGATCATCTTCACCTCGGTCGCCGAACGCGTCGGCGACGAGAAGTTCAGCGCGGTGTTCGCGGACGGCGCGGAGAAGCTGACCAACGCCGCGATCAACAGCCGCGGGACGCGTACGGTGCAGCCCGCGCGCGCGACGACCAC
Source organism: uncultured Frankiaceae bacterium (assembly GCA_967749945.1). Classification (GTDB taxonomy): domain Bacteria; phylum Actinomycetota; class Actinomycetes; order BP-191; family BP-191; genus BP-191. The sequence goes on along the minus strand of CBQZLL010000227.1, from coordinate 3,628 downwards.
CAAGAAGCGCCGCTGAGGCCATGACGAGTGCGGGCGGCTCCGGACTGATCCGGAACCGCCCGCACCGTTGGTCGGTCGCTGCCGCGCGTCACGCGCGTGGTACGCCGAAGGCAGCCAGCGTCGCGGAGCCCCGCGCGATGCCGGCCCACGGCCCGTGTACGTCGAGGACGGCTACCCCGCTCGTCGGGTACTTCTCCGCGAGCGCCAACCGCGCGTCGAGCGGTCCGGCGCCGTCGTCGAGCGCTGCGGCGAGCACCTCGATCGACGGGTTGTGGCCCACCAGGACGAGCGTCTCGACGACATCCGGCGTCGCCCGGACGACGTCCAGCAGATCGTCGAGAGTGTTGCGATACACACGCTCGTCGACGGCGGGCGCGAGAGTACCCAGCGCTCCCGCGGCGAGCTCCCAAGTCTGCCGGGCCCGGCGTGCCGGTGACACGACGACGAGGTCGGGGACGACGCCCTGGTCGGCCAGCCACCGGCCGATGGCGGGTGCGTCGACGCGTCCTCGGTCGGCGAGTGGGCGCTCGGCGTCGGTGCGGCCCTCGGCCGCTGCCTTGGCGTGCCGGACGAGCACGAGCGTCGTCACCACCCGAGTCTCGCACGGCGCCGTACAGTCGGAGCCACGATGGCCGACCCCATGCGTAACCGGGTCACGCCGCTGGGCGACGTCGTCGCGATCGACCTGCGCGGGGCGTGGACGGGCAACCGGGGCGTCCTGCACCGCGGTCGCGACGTCGTCCGCTGCCACGCCGGCGCGCGATGGATCGTCTGTGCGTTGCGGTACAAGGACTGGCGGCTGCCGCAGTGGGCGCCCGGGCGATTCACGGTGCTCTTCTTCCACGACGAGGCAGTCGCACTGGCGGCGGGGCACCGCCCCTGCGCGTTGTGCCGGCGGGACGCGTACAACGCCTACCGGGCGACGTGGGCCGACGGCCGCGGTGTCGCCATCCCGAGCGCGGGCGAGCTCGACCGGGTCCTTCACGGTGAGCGACTCGTGCACGGATCGCACCGGCGGCGGTTCCACCGAGCGCCATGGTCGACGCTGCCGACCGGAGCGTTCGTGTTTCCGGACAGCGAGCCGGCGCTGGTTCTCGACGACGCGGTCGTTCCGTGGACGGCGCGCGGCTACGGCACCGCGCGACCGCGTCCAAGCGCGGGAGACGTGACCGTCGTCACTCCGCCGTCGTCCGTCGCCGCGCTGCGCGCCGGGTACCGGCCGCAGATCGACCCCGGCGCGGCCGTGGACACGGGGACTCGTCCGGCCGGAGTCAGTCGACGCGGGTGAGGCAGCTCGGGGTGCCGACGACGTACGGCGTGGACGTGGTCGCCCGGTCGCGCTCGTGCGGCGGCGGCGTTCCGTAGATCGAGCCGTCGAACGCGCGCGCCGTGACAGCGGTGAGCCGGGTGCCCTTCTTGAACGGCGCGACGTCGCCGATGCTCTTGCCGTACTTCGGGCGGGCGAGCTGCGCTGAGATCCGGATCTCGGCGGACGGGTTGTCGACCCACCCGCGCACGCCGTTCCCGGGGTGAATGTCCTCGTCGGGGTGGTATCCGGACGCGTCCTTCGTACCGACCTTCCACACCAGCTCCGGCATGTCGTCGACCACCCGGCCCGCGGACGGCGCTTCCTGGCTCGCGGCGAGGAACAGCGTGCGACCACCGGGCACCGTGAACTCGACGACGTACCACCGCTGGACGGCCGGCACGTCGTTGAGGTCGTAGCGGGCCAGCCGGATGCCGACCGTGACCGCGGTCGCGTCGACGGCGAGGTCGGCCGACACGATGTCGAACTGGTCGTCGGCCGGCACTGGCGGGTCGGCCGACCCGTCGCCTTTGGCGTCCTGGGCGAGCCGGCAGACCGGGCGCCCCTTGGGGCCAGCCGGCTTCGGCACGGCGGTGACCGTGACCTTCCAGGTGAGCTGCCCGTACGGGAACCCCGCGTTGACGGTGGACCTGCCGAAGTCCGCGGACGTCCCTCCGTGGCCGATCATCAGCCACGCCGCGCGCGCGGGGATCGTGCCGTCCAGCGACGCGGCGAGCACTTGCGAGTTCCACTGGTTCGGCCCGGTGCCGTCGTGGGTGTCGAAGTCCACCAGCCGGCAGTCGCGGGTGAAGAACAGCACGTAGTTCCACGAGCCGAACGGGGCCAGCTCGTCGGTGAGAGCGACCGCCAGGTGCTGCCCGGCGTACTTGGACACGTCGAGCACGGCGGCGCTGACACCGTTCACGTCGGTGCCCTGCAGCGTGGTGCTCGTGCAGTTGTTGACGAGCCGGAACGCGTCCTGCGTGACGTGCAGCATGGCGCGCTGGACGACCCCGGACCGTTCGAACAGCACCCGGCGGCGCGGCGCCGCGTCCACCGGTACGCCGAGCAGCGCGGTCGCGAGGACCGCGAGGCCGATCCGTCGCCGTGACGTCATCGCGGCCTCCCGTCCATCCGGATCTCGCGGACGCCGTACGCGGTGCGGCGGCGGGCGGCCGCGTGGACCGCGGCGCCGAGCATCGTCGCGGTGCCCAGCAACGTCATCGCGTACTGCGTCTCCGCCTGGCGCTCTTCGTCCGGCTCGGTGCCGAAGCCGACCAACGGCTGGAGCTGGCCCTGGCTGTTCGGCTGCTGGTTGACCTGCTGCGCGTGCGCCGGCTCGTTGCCTGGCGCGGGCTGCTGCGCCGGGAGGTCCCCGGGCGGGTCCGGCGCGACCGGCAACAGCAGGGCCACCGCCGGCCACGGCACGGCCGCCGGCTCCGGTCGCGACGGCGCCTCGGCTGCCGGAGGCCGGTACGGCGGCTGCCGCGGTGGCACCGGACTGCACGGCAGCAGTCCCGGCAGCGGGACGACCGGCGTAGCGGGGAGGTCGGGCAGGTACTTCGTGTGGTCGCCATCCGGCGCGGGCCCGTCGTCCGCCCGGCGCTGCGGCGGCGGGCAGCCACCCGGCGCGCGCCCGGCGACCAGACCGGGGCCGCGGCACTGCCGGACGACGGACACGACTTCGAGCCGTCCGGCTCCGGCGCCCTGCGCGGAGAACCGCTCGGGTCCCTCCGTGAACGCGATCACCGCGGCGCCGTCGCTGTCGACGGACACGGCCAGGAAGCCGCCGAGATTGCCGGTCGAGTCGCCGGTGTGGCGGCAGACGACACTGCGCGCCGTGCAGAGGTCGCCGTGGTGGACGACGGTCGCGACCGCGAGGCGCTGCGCGAACGCCGGTCGCGGCGCCTGCGCATCCGGCGTCTGGGCCAGGTACACCCGCCACTGCGGGGAGCCGAGCGCGTCGCGGTCGTCGGGCGTGGTGCCGTACCACGCGACGTCCACCCGGCCCGCGTCCCCGGCCGCCACCGAGGGCAGCGCGGCCGAGGAGAACCCCTGGTCGACCTGCACCGGCGCGCGCCAGCCGCCGCCGTGCGCCGCCACCAGCCGGACGTGCCCGCCGGACGCCCAGACGACGTACGCGACGCCGGCCGCGTCGACGGCCGCGACCGGCACGCTCTCGACGTTCGCGTTCGTCGGGCCCGCGACCCGCGTCGTCGTCCACGTCGCGCCGCCGTCGGCGCTGCGCGCGACCCACACCTCGGGGCCGTCCAGCGGTTCGACGACGTACGGCAGGTAGAGCGCGTCGCGGCCGGCGGCAAT
>CBQZLL010000226.1:0-4996 GCA_967749945.1 uncultured Frankiaceae bacterium | reverse complement strand
ACCGCGGCGCGCTCGTCGTACGGCATCCGCGACCACGACGACCGCGCGTCGAGCGCCGCGCCGACGGCCTCCCGGACGTCGCCCGGCGTGGCGTTGTGCATCGTGCCGAGCACGTGCTCGTGGCGGTGCGGCTGCACGGTCTCGACGGACTCGCCACCGCCGAGGCGGTGCCGCCCCGCGATGGTCATGGTCAGGTCGATCTGCTCCGCTGCGAGGTCCTTGAGCCGCGCCTCGATCCGCGCGCGCTCGAACGTGCCGGGGGCGTAGGCGTGGACCGGCTCGTTCGCCGGGACCGGCACGGTCGTGACTGCGTCCATCCGCTCATCGTGTCACGCGGGCAGGTGCCGCCGCGACCGTCGTCGAACGCCTCCAGATGATCAGGCCCCTTGCCCTCGCCGCCGGCGCGACCCTCGTCGGAACCCTCCTCGCGCTCCCCGCCTCGGCCGCCGTCGTCACGACGAACGGCTGCGTCGCGAGCGTCCCCGCGCCGGGGTCCACGACCCCGCAGCAGATCTGTTACTCGCTGTTCCAGCCCGCCGGCGCGAGCGCCCGCAGCCCGGTGCCGATGATCCTGCACAGCCACGGCTGGGGCGGTAGCCGGACGACCGACGCGGCGTCGTTCGCGAAGTGGCTCGACGCGGGCTTCGGGGTGCTGTCGTTCGACCAGCGCGGGTTCGGCGAGAGCGGTGGCAAGGCGTACATCGAGAACCCCGACTACGAGGGCCGCGACGTCGAGAAGATCGTCGACTTCGTCGGCCGCCTGTCCTGGGTCAAGCAGGACGGCCCGGGCGACCCGCGGCTCGGGGCGATCGGCGGGTCGTACGGCGGCGGCTACCAGTTCGTCGGCGCGTTCCGCGAGCTGATGGACAAGCGCAAGCCGGTGTTCGACGCGCTCGCGCCGGAGATCACGTGGTACGACCTCAAGCAGAGCCTCGCGCCGCAGGAGGTCGTCCGCACCGAGTGGACGACGGCGCTCAACGCCGTCGGCGTCCAGGCCGAGCCGACGGAGATCCAGGAGGGCGTGGCGTTCGGCCTCGCGACCGGTCTGTGGCCAAAGGGCCAGGCGCCGGGCGTGCCCGACCTCGACGCATTCTTCGCCAAGAACGGCCCGGCGTGGCACGTCTCCCAGGGCCGCCACCTCGACATCCCCGTGCTGTTCGGCCAGGGCGAGACCGACAACCTCTTCCCGCTGCACCAGGGCCTGCAGAACTGGCAGAAGGCGCTCACCGCGAGTGCGCGGTCACGCAGCATCTTCGTCGGTTACAACGGCGGTCACGTCCTGCCGTCGGTCGCCCCCGTCGGCTACGGCACCGCCGGGGACCCCTGCTCGGCGAAGCTCGCGAAGGGATCGTTCTCCGACCTGGCGATCCGCTTCATGCGCGAGAAGCTCAAGGGCGCCCGCACCGGCCTCACGGGCTACGGCCTGTACCACCTCGCGACCGCGGACGGCGCCTGCGTGACCGTCCGCTCGGTCGCGCCCGACACGTCGTACGACGTCGGCACGGTCGCGACGGCGCAGGGCGCGAGCGCGCCGCTCCCGTTCAAGGTGGCGGACGGTCCGCTGCGGGTCGCGGGCACGTCGTACCTCGACGGCGTCGTGACGACCGCGGGCGTCAACAACCGCGCGTTCTTCGCGCTCGCGGTCGGCGCCACGCCGGCCACGGCGCAGATCGTGCAGAACAACGTGCTGCCGTTCAACGAGCTGCTTCCGGTCAACAGCGAGAAGCGGACCATCGAACTGCCGTCGGTGGCGTTCGACGTGCCGTCGGGGTCGTCGGTCTACCTGGTCGCGACCGGGTTCTCCGACATGTTCGCGGGGATGGGCAACCGCACATCCGGCGCGGTGCTGATCCAGAGCGCGAAGGTCCGGCTGCCGGTCGTCTAGTTTTCGTGATCTTGGCGACCTTTCGCACCGGGCCACGCCGAGCAACATCGCCAAGATCACGAAATGTGGACGGCGGCGGCTAAGGAGCGACCACGACAGCACCGGCGAACGTACCCGCGCCGCCGATGGCCTCGAGCAGGAACATGACGTTCTCGGTGCCGCCCGCGACCGTGCACGGCCCGCCGACGACCAGGCGCAGCTCGCCGGCGATCCACGTCCACCCGCCGCCGATCGCCTCGCACGCGACGTTCGGTCCCGCCAGCGCGAACGTCCCGACGCCGCCGTCGGCAAGGACCGATGCACCCGCGCACCCCGTGGTGCCGGTCATCCGGAGCGCGCCGACCGCGCCGTTGAAGACGAACGCCGGAGCGTCGAGCGCGAACGACTCGACGCGGTCGACACAGGAGAACGTCCCGGTCGCCGCGCCGCCACCGGAGGCGCCGGCGTGGGCCGGCGCGGTGCCGGCGAAGGAGAGTGCCACCGCGGCCGAGGCGGCAAGTGCGACGCGCATCCGACCCATGTCCCCGTCCTCCCGTTATGTGGCATTTGTCCTGGCAGACGTTATAGCAGGCCGTCGGCCTCCTGGGTCGCAAACCACATCAGCTCCCACCCGTCGGCCTCGTCGACCGTGAACCGCGCGTCGTCGTCGCCGGCCACCGCGGCGGCGTACGCGTCGGCTGCCGCGGCGATGGTCGGCGCGGCGTCGGGATCGTCGGCGTGCAGTGCCTGCACGTCGCGCCACGGGATCGGGTCCGGTACGACGACACCGGTCGGCCCCGCCTCGACGTCGCGGGTCGCGTCGGCGACGTCGCACGCAGCGACGTACCGGCAGCGCGGCTCGTCGGGCGCGGCCGCGAGCAGCGGCAGGCACGCGTCGGCGGCGGCGGTCAGCGCGACGTACTCGAGCTCCTCTGCGTCGGCGGTGGCGTACGACTCGCGCAGGCTCGGCGTGACCGCGTGCGCGGCCAGCGGCGGGGGGCCGATCTCGCCGGACGCGCGCGCGGCCGCGAGCGCGGACCGGGTGAGCCCGACGTAGACGCGCATGGGGGCCGTTCTACCCTGCTTCGGCGAGGTCCGGGTAGTGCTTGCGCAACGCCTCCGCACTCGTCCGCAACGACGTCTCGAGGACCGCGGTACGGCGGCGGGCGTCCATGAGGTTCGCACCGATCGCCTCGAGGTCCTCGGCGCCCGGGCCGAGCATGACGACGGCGGTGCCGGTCTTGCGCACCTTGATCGCCTCCCTGATGAGGCGGCGGGTCATCGCCCGGCGGAACTGGCGTTCGAGTCGCGCGATCCGCGACGACGGCTTGTCGTAGTCGAACGACGTCATCGGCGAGAGCACGAACACCTCGTCGAGGCCGAGGCCCGCCAGCAGGTCGAGCGACGTCGGCGAGCAGGCGCCGCCGTCGACGTAGCGGCGTCCGTCGATCTCGACCGGCGCGTACCAGCCGGGGATCGCGCACGACGCCATGACTGCCTCCGACAGACCGGCGGTGGGCGCCCCCTCGCGACCGAACGGCACGCGCTTCCCCGTGCCGTAGTCCATCGCGACGATCCAGGTGTTCGGGTGGGCGGTCCACGAGCCGCGCGGCACGATCGCCTCGACGAGCTCGCCGACCGGCGCGAGCGAGCCGCGCCCGCGCGGCACGATGCCCGCGACCGCGCCGAGCGGCGTGATGCTGCGCGGGTGGCGGGCGACCGTCCGCAGCAGCCGCGCCGAGCCGAGACCGATCTTCGGGAGCTGCGGCAGCGGCGAGGTCTTGTCGACGTCGTAGTCGATGCGTGGGTCGCCCGGCGTGACGATGCCGCGCTGGTGGTTGAGCAGCTGCGCGACCGAGATGTCGGACGACACGAACGCCGCGAGCACCGACCCGCCCGACGTGCCGACGAGGTACTCGGCAGTACGTGGGTCCCAGCCGGTCAGCTCCTCGACGGCCGCGAGCGCGCCGATCGTCCACGAGGCGCCGAGCACCCCACCCGCGCCGAGCACCAGACCTCTGCGTGTGGTCACTGCACTGTGTCCACGAGCTCGGCGAGCGACTCCTCGATGCACTGCGCCAGCACGTCGATGTCCGGCATCGCGTCGCGGTCGGCGTTGAGGCCGTAGTACACGCCGCCGTTGTACGACGTCAGCCCGATCGACACCGCCTGCCCCTTCGCGAGCGGTACGACGGGGAACACCTCGAGCATCTCGGCGCCCGCGGCATAGAGCGGGATCTGCGGGCCGGGCACGTTGGTGACGACGACGTTGAACAGCCGCCGGGTTAGCCCCGCCGCGGCCCGCGCGCCCATTGCATGCAAGGTCGGCGCGACGAACCCCGCCATCGACACCAGGACCTCGGCGCCCACGGACTGCCCCGACTCCTTGTGGCCCGCCATGGCGTACGACACCTGGTGCAGCCGCACCACCGGCGACGCCTCGCCGACCGGGAGGTCGACGAAATACGACGAGACGCGGTTGCCGAGCGCGCCCTGCTGATCCTCGGTGCGGATGCTGACGGGAACCATCGCGCGGACGACCTTGCCGTTGACGCTCTCGCCGCGGGTGAGCAGCCAGGTGCGCAACGCGCCGGCGACCGTGGCGAGGACGACGTCGTTGACAGTGCCGCCGTGCTCCTTTCGAACCCGCTTGTAGTCGTCGAGGTCGGTGCGCGCCATGCCGAAGCGGCGTTGCGCGCCGATGTTCGCGTTGAGGGGGGAGTCGGGCGCGGACCGCGCGGTCGTCCGCAGCGCCGCGGCGAACCCGCCCGCCACCTCTGCCGCGCGCCGGGTGACGCGGCGCGCGTCGGCGACACCGGATCGCGCGGTGTTGAGCAGCTCGGCAGGCTTGCGGACGAAGCTCGTCACCGCGCCCGCGACGAGCGCGAGGCTCGACGGCTCGGGCCCCGGGTCCCACGGTTCGACGGGCTGCTCGCGCGGCTCGCGGGTGAGGTCGAGGATGACCGCGCCGATGTCGACCGCGCTGACGCCGTCGACCATCGCGTGGTGCGTCTTGGTGATGATGCCGATCCGGCCGTCGGCCAGACCCTCGACGAGATAGATCTCCCAGAGCGGGCGCGCCCGGTCCAGCGGCCGTGACTGGACCCGGCCGGTCAGCTCCCCGAGCTGCCC
>CBQZLL010000225.1:0-5012 GCA_967749945.1 uncultured Frankiaceae bacterium | reverse complement strand
GCTGGGGGTCACTGGTTCGAGCCCAGTACCGCCCATTCGCTGTAGAAAAAGCACAACGAAGGCGCTGCACCTGGCGGTCTTGGCTGCACCGATCGCTTCGGCAGGGAACCTGTGTACCTCGACGTCGGGGCCGAACCGGTGGCATGGGCCGAGCGGAACGTCTTGGCCATCGCAGCTGGCCAGTCCGGTCAAGGCGCAGTCCGTCGTTGGGACGGTTACTGAAGGAGCTGCTGTAGCCAGCGCGCGAGGCAGTGGCCGGCCGCGCGTCAGCCATTATCTGTGAAGCTCTGAGCCGTCGGAACGCGCTGGGCGGCGCGATGCGGCGTCCTCAGTCGCGCCGATATGCCCGCATATCGACACTCCCTGCGTCCTTGCCTCGCACCACCCATCGCACTCCGACGACGAGGCCTCAGTACGGTTAGAAGCTCTAAGGCATCACGGCGGGGCTCTTCGGAAACCCCCGGTCGCCCGGGTTCTTCGTTTCTCCAGGCGAGTCGCCGCTCGCCGCACTGCTCGAATTGCGCTTGAACCCGGGGCCGATTCGCGCTTTGATCAGCGGTGGGATCGGGTGTTTTGTCGCGGGGGCGCGGCCAGAGGAGGAGGGGGAGTATCGCTGCGTATGCAGCACCGGTGAACCAGCTGGACCCATTCGGGTTGACGGCGCTGCGCCGCGGCGGCGCAGCGTGGGCGCTCGCCGTCAGCGGCTGCCTCGCGCTTGCCGTGTCGTACGCGGCCCCGGTGGCGATGGTGCTGCGGCTGCCGGTCCCTGCGCATCCGGTCGAGCGGCTTCTGATCCCGGAGCTCTCGTTCCCCGCCCTCGACTCGCCCAAGGTGACGCCGGCGCAGCAGACCCGGCCGGCCCGCGTCGACCCGCTGCCGGCCCCCGTGGCGGCGCGACCCGTCCGCCGCACCCGCACGATCCCGCCCCCGCTCGAGCACGCGCTCTCGCTCTCCTACCTCGCGCAGCCGGTCCTCAAGCCGGTGCTGCAACGCCTTCCCGTCGTCCGCAATCGCTTCGTCTCGGAGCGCGCCGCGGCGAAGCCGCCCCCCGCAGCGGCGACGCCGGCGGAGGCTCCCGCGGAACCCGTCGGGAACACCTGGGGCGCGCCGCCGCCCGCGATCGCCGGCGACGAGCCGAGCGCCGCGCCCGTCGCCGCGGCCACGCCGACCGCGACCGTCGACGTGGCCGTCCCCGCTCCCGCCGGTGAGGACCTCGCTCCCGTTGCGGAGCAGCCGCCTGTTGCCGAAGTTGGCGACGGCATGCCGCGCAACGTCACGGCGACGACCGGGCCCGCGGTCGCGCCGGAGGCGCCTCCTGTTGCTGAGGAAGACAACAGCACGACCGCGGCGCCCGTCAGCGGCGGCGAGACGACACCCGCGCCGATCTCGTCGCCGCCGGCCGCAACGTCCGCCGTCGCCGCCGCGCCCGCCCCCGCAGCTCCCGTTGCGGCAATCGCCCCCCTGGTGACCGAGACGCCGACGATCGAGGTGTGGGTCAGCTCGACCGTCGTGACCTCCGTCGCGCCCGAGGTGACCGTCGCAGACTCGGCAGCGTCGACCGAGCTCACCGAGGCGGCGGAGGTCGCCGCGACGGATCTCCTGATCCCGGCCGCGGCGCCCGCGCCGTCGGCGCCTCCGGCCGAGCCGGTCGGACCCCCGAGCTCGACCGCCGCCGGCGCAGGCTCCGGCAGCGGCACGGCCGTCGCGGCGACGACCGCCGCGGCGCCCGGGGCGAGCGCGACGTCCACTCCGGCTGCACCCGCGACCGACTCGACCGTCCCCTCGATGCCCGACTCGGCCGCCGCGTCGGCGGCGACAGCCTCGGACTCGCAGCAGCCGGTCGCCGCCACGTCGCGCGGTCCCCCCAACGTGACGGCGAGCACAGGCGGCAACGTCAGCTCGGCCGACGGCAGGGTCCTGCTCGCGTTCCCCGCCGGCGCGGTCCCGGGCGACGTCACGGTCACCGTCGTCGCGGCGGCCTCGGCACCGACGGCGACAGGTGTCGCGTTTGCATCGAGCGCGTACGTCTTCAGCGCGGTCGACTCGAGCGGCGACGCCGTCAACCAGTTCTCGGCCCCGGTGCGCGTGACGATCGCGCACGACGGTAGCGTCGGAGCGCCCACTGTCTACTACCTCGCACCCGACGGACCGGTCGCGCTCCCGACCACCGGCGACGGGCAGGCCAACGCGGTGAGCGCGTACCTCGAGCACTTCAGCTCGTACGCCCTCGGCGTCGCCACGGCCGGGGTCGGCGGGCACGTCCGCGACCCGCTCGGCAACGGCGTCGCCGGGATCACCGTCACGGTCACGCCGAGCGGCGCCGAGGCGGTGACGGCGACCACCGACGCCGCCGGCGCCTGGCACGTCGAGATCCCGCCCGGCGAGGCGACCGTCGCCGTCGCGGCGAGCGACACGAGCGGTGCCGCCGCGACGACGGTCTCCGCCGACACAGCGACCGAGTACACCGTCGACCTCACCGTCCCGGCCGCCCGCGTCGGCGGCAGGGTCTCCGACTCGGGCGGGAACAACCTCGCCGGCGTCGCCGTGATCGCGGAGCTCCACGACTCGGCCGGCGCGCTCGTCCGGGCGCTCGCGACACGGACGTCCCGCGCCGACGGCACCTACGTGCTGCACGTGAACGCGTCGGTCTTCGCGGCGGGCGACACGCTCGTCATGATCACGGCCGCCGTCGCCGACGCAACCACTCCCGCCCCGGTGTCGCTCGCCGCCCCGGCCGACGCCACCTCCACGACCGTCGACTTTCTCTACCTCTCGTCGAACGACTCGTTCGCGCACGCGCAGGTGATCCCCTCGGGCGGCGGCACGTGGGCCGGCAACACCACCGGCGCGTCGACCGAGCCGGGAGAGCCCGACCGGAGCGCCGGCCCCTCGCTCTGGTTCCGCTGGACGGCGCCCGGCGACGGCGCGCTCGTCGTCGACACCGACGGCAGCGGCCTCGACGCGCAGGTGCGGGCCTTCACCGGCGACTCGCTCGCGACGCTCGATGAGGTCGACACGAACGGCGGCGGCGGCGGCGGCGAAGGTTTTGCCGCGAGCTTCTCCGAGGACGCTGTCGCCGTCCCCGTCGTCGGGGGAACGACGTACCAGGTGAAGGTGTCGGGCAACTGCTGCGGCGAGACCGGCTCGGTCGTGCTGACGCTCCTCTTCGTCGAGCGGCCCGCGAACGACGACTTCGCCGGCGCGACGCCGTTCGCCTCGGATACGGGCTCCACCGCGGTGTCGACTGTTGCGGCGACCGCCGAGGACGGCGAGCCGAGCTCGAACCGCCGCTCGGTCTGGTTTACCTGGACGCCGGTCTCGAGCGGGCTGGGCGTGCTCGAGACGAGCGAGTGCTGCGAGGGCTACGTCTTCGTCTTCAACGGCGAGACGCTCGACTCGCTCTCGCAGCTCGACGGCTGGGACGACCGGGTCCGCTTCACGGCCGCCGCCGGAACGACGTATCGCGTCAAGGTCGACACCTGGGACATCTGGGAAGGCACGCTCGCGTGGAGCCTCTTCCCGTCCGCGGCGAACGACGACTTCGCGGCGCCGACCACGCTCGCCGGCGACTCAGGCTCGCTCCCTGTCACGACCCACGGCGCGACGGAGGATGCGGGCGACCCGGATCCCGACGGCCCGTCGACCTGGTTCACGTGGACGCCGGCGACCTCCGGTCTCGGCGTCATCACCCTCGAGCACTGCTGCCCCGCCCTGACCGTCTACACGGGCGACAGCATCGACGTCCTCTCCCACGTCGGGAGCGGGAGCGACAGGTTGGTGTTCGCGGTCGCCGCAGGGACGACGTACCGGATCAAGCTCGACGACTCGACCGACTACACGAGCACGCTCGGGTGGTTCGTCGCGACGGCGCCCCAAAACGACGCCTTTGCGCAGGCCCAGCACCTCGGCACGGATAGCGGCGCGCTTGCCGTCTCGACGTTCGCGGCCACCCTCGAGGCGAACGAGCCGGACGCGTACACGGGCTCGGTCTGGTTCACCTGGACGCCGACCGGCTCCGGGGTCGGCGTGCTCGACCTCGGCGACTGCTGCGACCCCTACCTCTTCGTCTACAGCGGCGACGCGATCGATACGCTGACGCCGCTCGTCACGTGGACGAACCGGGCAGAGCTGAGCGTCGCCGCCGGGACGACCTACCGGGTCCGGGTCGACGGCAGCCGGGGCGTCGTCAGAGAGCTGACCTGGTCGCTCGCGCTGCCGCCGGCGAACGACGCGTTCGCGAACGCGATCGACCTCGGTAGCGACCGCGGGTCGCGCGCCGTCGACACGGCCGGCGCATCGGCGGAGGACGGCGAGCCGGCGCAGAACGGCCGCTCGGTCTGGTTCACGTGGACGCCCACGACGGCCGGCCGCGCGGTCGTCGACACGCCGTGCTGCGCCGGGCGCATCTTCGCCTTCACCGGCAGCACGTTCGACGACCTCAGCATGGTCGCGGGCTGGGACAACAACATCGACTTCGCCGTCGCCGCCGGCACGACCTACCGGCTCAAGGTCGACCCGTGGGAGTCCTGGAGCGGCACGCTCTCCTGGGCGCTCGTGCCGGCGCCGGCGAACGACGCCTTCGCGAACGCGCAGCACCTCGCCGCCGACAGCGGCTCGCTCGCCGTCGACACCACCGCCGCCTCGCTGGAGCCGGGCGAGCCGGATGCCTACAGTCGCTCCGTCTGGTACGCCTGGACGCCGTCCGAGTCGGGACTCGCGGTCGTCGACACCGATCCGTGCTGCGGTTACGTCTTCGCCTACCGGGGCTCGACGCTCGCCTCGCTCGAAACGCTCGCGTCGTGGACGACCCGCGCCGAGTTCCACGTCAGCGCCGGCACCGCCTACCGGCTCAAGGTCGACGCCGGGGGCGCCTTCGCCGGGACCTTGACCTGGAGGGTCGTGCCGCCGCCCGCGCACGACGCGTTTGCATCGGCGGGGGTCCTGCCCGCGCGCGGCGGCTCGTTCGCCGTCGACACGACCGCGGCGGCCCGGGAGTCCGGCGAGCCCGGCAG
>CBQZLL010000224.1:0-5032 GCA_967749945.1 uncultured Frankiaceae bacterium | reverse complement strand
GCCGGCGATCGACGAGCCGTCGAACATCAGGCCCTCGCTGAACACGCTCGGCCCGAAGTTCGAGGCCGGGAACGTGAAGTGCTGCATGACGCCGGGCAGGTCGCAGAACCTGACGTCCACGAACTCCACGCGTTCGTCCTTGACGTACTTGAGGACCTCGTCGGCGGTGTTGAACATGCATCCTCCTGGTAGGCGCGCCCTGTTGTTCGCACCCTACTCACGGCCAGTTACCCCGCCATGTCCCGCAGGTTTCGGCGACGTTACGCGACCGCGGCAGGCCAGGACCCGGGTGGCTCGACGAACAGCACGGCGTCCCACCAGGGCTCCTCGTCCGACACCGCCGCGAGCAGCGCGAGACCGACGCCCGCCGCGCCGAAGAGGAGGCCGTAGCCCGGGTCGACCGCGACCGCGTCGTCGGTGGCGAGGAGCTCCTTCGCCCGGGCGCGGTCCACGAGGGTCAACCCCGGCAGGTGCCGATCGAGCGTGACGTCGAACCAGTGTCGCGCGAGCGCGAGCACGCGCTCGTCACCGAGCGAGTGGCCCAGCCGGTTGAACAGATGGCCGAGTCCGGCCGAGCCGTGGCACAGCGTCGCGTCGACGACGCTGTCCGGCGACTGTGCTGCACATCCCGAGGCGAGGTCGCGGGCGAGGTCGACGACGTCCGGGTCGCCCAACGCCCTGCCTGCCGCGACGAGGGCTACGGCGACGCCGGGGTCGCCGTAGCACCAGGCCAGGCGGGTGCCCTTCGCCGGTCGTCCGGGGCCGCCGACGCGGGGGACCGCCGCCGCGGCGCCGGGCGGCAGCGGTGGCGCCGCCACCCCGCGGACCGCGGGTGCGAGCCGGTCGCGCGCGCCCGCGACGCCAGCCCGGTCGGCCGCGGCAAGGAACGCGACGATCCCGGGCATGCCATGGGCGAAGCCGAGGTTGACGTTCCCCTCCGGGCGATGCTCGTTGAACTCGAATGTGCCGTCGGGCGGGGGAACGAACCGCCAAGCCAGCCCGGCGTCGTCCTCCTCGGCGACGCTCGCGAGGTGCGTCACGATCCGGCCGAGGTTCTGTACGGCCCGCTCGTGCGGCAGCCGGGCGAGGGAGTACGTACCGAGGCCGGCCAAGCCATGGGTCAGGTCGACCGGCCACGGCCACCGCTCCTGCCCGAGCACGGTGCTCAAGAACAGGTCGACGTCGGTCTCGCCGTCCTGGCCGTCGCCGCCGAGGCGCGGCCGCACCACCGCGTCGACCCATCCGAGTCCGACCGGAGCGTCGAACAGGCCGATCCGCGGCTGGTCGAGCTCCGCGACGCGATCGATCGCGTCGTCCAGCAACGCGACGGCGGCGTCCGTGTCTGCGCGATCCCGCGTCGACTCGCCGAGTGCGGTGAAGAAGAGGACCGCGCCCAGCGTGCGGTGGAGCACCGGGGCGGCGTCGGGCGAACCGGCCGGTGGCCGGGCAGCCGACAACGCGTCCCCGATCGCGATCGCGGCGTCGACCGCCCGGTCTCGCGCGGGCCCAGTCAGCAGCGCCGACCAGCCTCCGGGCTCCGACACATCCACCGTCCGAAACTCCGCGATACCTGACGCTTTCGTGCCTACTTTATAGCCTTTACGCAAATCAATACGCATTGCTACGTTCGTGCTTCGCCGCGGCGTTTCTTACGCCCATACGGAGGGAGCGACGACATGAAGAGGCTCACGCTACGTTCGGAGCATCTCGGCGAGTTGACCCCGCAGGAGCTGCGTGCCGTGGCCGGTGGTGGCGGCGCGCTGGGCACGGTGAGCGACGGCAGCTGCGCCTGCACCACCCCGGTCGGCGGCGTTCTGCTCGCCTGCGACGTCAGCGACGGAAGCTGCGCGTGCTTCTGCCCCACGGGCGCTCCGTGCGCCACGGCCTGAGCGGACGTCGGTAGCCGTCACCCTCGCTCCCTCGATGTCCCGGGGAGCGAGGGTGGCGTTCCCGTCAGGGACACCTCCAGAGCGGGTCGTCGTACGAGTACACGGTGCCGTCCTGCCCGATCGTGTACCCGCCGTACTGGTCCGGGGTCGCCCATCCGGCGAGCACGAGCGCGGCACAGATCGACTCCTTCGAGCCCGGGACGTTCGCGAGCAGCGCGTCCTCGAGCTCGAAGAGCGGCTCGGGAGGGAACTGCTCCGACGTGTGCGCGTGGCAGATCGTCCTGGTCGGAGTGTCGTCGCTGGTGAAGTCGACGGTCTCGCAGAGCCACGGGCCCTCGTAGTACGAGTTGTCCGACCGGAACTCGATCGGGACGGAACCGATCACCACCCCGGTGCCCGTGAACGTCGCCTCGGCGATGAGCGCGCCACCCGTCGCGCGGAGCGTGCAGGTCACGGTGGCGGAGACCGGGTTGTCCGTCGGGTCGGTCGAGTAGAGGACGGTCCGCGCGTTGAGGTGGCCGCGGTAGAGCGTGGGATCGCCGGTCAGCCCGGACGGCCGGACGCCGTCGAAGCCGCAGCCGCCTTCGTACCACGACGTCGTCCCGGCGTGGGCCGGTGGCACGAACAGCAGCGCCGCGGCGGCGGTGACGGCGGCGATCAGGACCCGGGTCATGGCACGCCACGGTAGAGGGCGGACTGACGGGCGTCGAGACGCAGCGGTCACCCCCTGTCAGCGGATCTTGCCGCTCCGGGGGACGCGGGTCGGGATCGGGCCCTTGGGGAGCGGCATCGCCGTGCCGCCGAGTGCCTTGAGGCGAGACTCGACGGCGTTGACCTCGCGCGGCTTCAGCGCGCGCGGCAGCTTCATGACGTACGTCTGCAGCCTGCGGATCGGCACCTGGCCGTCGCCGTCGCCGATGACGACGTCGTACAGGGGGGCCTCGCCGATGACCCGCCGCACCTTGCGCAGCTCGCCCGAGAGGAGGTCGCGCGCCCGGGCGCCGGAGCCCTCGGCGACGAGGATCACACCGGGCCGCCCGACGACCCGGTGCACCAGGTCCTGGTTGCGGTTGAACGCCACCGCCGGCGTGACGCGCCAGTCGCCGCGCAACGACTGCAGGATCGCGTACGCGGCCCCGGGCTGGCCCTCGATCCGGCGCAGTGCGGCCGACTGCCCGCGCCGTCCGGTGACGACGGTGAACGCGATGAGCGCCGCGAGCACGGCGAGGATCCCGCCGAGGATCGGGCCGGTGAGCAGGCTCCCGACGCCGTACGCCACGCCCGCCGCGAGCACCATCGCGGCGAGCAGGATCGGCACGTACCGCGGGTCCGCCTCGCGGGTCATCGAGACCATCTGGCGGATCTGCGCGAGCCGGCCGGGTGAGTCGGATGCCATGGCGCACAGGATAGGGGAGTCGTCCGGGTAGGTTTGGCGGCGTGACGACCGCGCTCCTCGCACTCGGCCTCGGGCTCGTCGCGGGTGTGATGTCCGGGGTCTTCGGGATCGGCGGCGGGGTGGTCGTCGTGCCCGGGCTGGTCGTCCTGCTCGGCTACGGCCAGAAGACGGCGACCGGCACGTCGCTGCTCGCGCTGATCCTCCCGGTCGGCTCGCTGGCGCTGATCTCGTACGCCCGCGCGGGCCACGTCAACGTCCGCGTCGGCCTGCTCGTCGCCGCCGGGATCTTCGCCGGCGCGCTCGCCGGGGCGCAGTTCGCGCTCGGGCAGTCGGAGCCGCTGCTCCGGCGCGGGTTCGCGGTGCTGCTCGTGGCGCTGGCGGTACGGCTGTTCGTCAGCGGCTGAGCGCTACCCGGCGTTCCGGCTCGAACGCCTTCGCCGCCTCGGCGCGCTCGATCGACGCCACCCGGGCCACGCGGAGGGCGGCGAGCGCGTTGGCGCGGGCGCGACGCTGGCCGCCGTGCGGCATCGCCACGAGGAGCGCGGTACGCAGCATTCCGATCATGGCACGAACACTGGCCCACGCTCATGTCGTCCACGTGTCCCGGTTGTTACACCGGCGAGAACGTTCGGTGCGATCTCGCGTGGCGTGCCTGGCGTGCCTGGCGTGCGTAGCGTGTCCCTGTCCTTCCCTTCCGTAGTCGTTCGCCCGCCGGCGGCAGTCGACGTTCGCGTGGAGGTTACCCACCTGCGACGGACCCTTCGCCGCTGGTACCAGGCCGTTCGAGTCGGATCGCGCCTGGTGGCTACGCCGGGAGTACCAGGCGGGCCGGCGCCGCCACGTGGAACCCGGTCGGCAAGTGCCCGGGGGGCCGGCGTGGCCCGGGATGGTCGAAGGCCCGCGCACGGGGAACGCGGTACGTAGAGGTCCGGGCATGTCGTCCAGCCTGCGCGGGGAGCGTGGTACGCGCAGGCCCCTTGTTACACCACCGGGACTCGGTACGCGTCGGGCGTCGTTACCGGGTGCCGGCGCGCGACGGCGGCGGCGTACATCCGCCCGGCGCGGTACGACGACCGCACCAGCGGACCGGACTGCACGCCGAGGAACCCCATCGCTTCGGCCTCGGCCGCGAGCGCGACGAACTCCTCGGGCTTCACGTAGCGGTCGACCGGATGGTGGCGGACCGTCGGCCGCAGGTACTGCGTGATGGTGACGAGGTCGCAGCCGACCGCGCGCAACGCGACCAGTGCCTCGCGTACCTCGTCGATGGTTTCGCCCATGCCGAGGATGAGGTTGCTCTTCGTCACCAGCCCGAAGTCGCGGGCCAGGGCAAGGACGTCGAGCGAACGTTCGTAGGTGAACGCCGGGCGGATCTGCTTGAAGATGCGGGGCACCGTCTCGACGTTGTGCGCCAGCACCTCTGGACGCGACTCGAACACCGTACGCAGCAGCTCCGGCTCGCCCTTGAAGTCCGGGATGAGCAGCTCGACGCCGCACCCGGGGTTGAGCGCGTGGATCGCGCGGACGGTCTCGGCGTACAGCCACGCCCCGCCGTCGTCGAGGTCGTCGCGCGCGACGCCGGTGACGGTCGCGTACCGCAGGCCCATGATCGCGACCGACTCGGCGACCCGGCGCGGCTCGTCGCGGTCGAGCGGCGCGGGCTTGCCCGTGTCGATCTGGCAGAAGTCGCACCGCCGCGTGCACTGGTCGCCGCCGATGAGGAACGTCGCCTCGCGGTCCTCCCAGC
>CBQZLL010000223.1:0-5055 GCA_967749945.1 uncultured Frankiaceae bacterium | reverse complement strand
ACGGCGAGCTCGGCCACTGCTACGTCCCCGGCGCGACGGGACGGTGCAACTGCGGCAAGGTCGGCTGCCTCGAGACAGTGGCGAGCGGGCCGTCGATCGCGAAGACGGCCGCGCGTCTCGCGAAGACCGAACGCAGCCTCTTGTCACGCAAGCGCGGCGTGACACCGGAGGACGTGATGGCCGCCGCGCGGGAGGGCGACGACGTCGCTCTCCGCGTCCTCGCCGACGCGGGGCGCGGGCTCGGCATCGCGCTGTCGTGGGTCGTCAACCTGTTCAACCCCGAGGTCGTCGTCATCGGCGGCGGCCTGGCCGAGGCCGGGGAGCCGTTGCTCGAACCCCTGCGCCGCGCCGCGCTGGAGCACACGCTGCCTCAGTCCGTCGCCCAGGTGGCGATCCGCTCCTCGCTGCTCGGGCAGAGCGCCGAGGTCCGCGGCGCCGTCCTGCTCGCGCTTCAGCGGTCGCAGACGTACTACCGGGTCGTCTTCCAGGGCTGACCCGGGTCCGGGTGTCCCGGGAAGTCGGGGTCGCTGCCTCTGCCCCCGGGACACCCCCGCGCGGTTCCCTGCTCGGGTACGCACTCGACCAGGGAGGACACCATGAAGCGCCCCCACGTCACCGCCAGTCTCGTCATCGTCGCGACAGTCGTCGGCACCGCGGCGATCTACCGCGCGGCCGGGCTCGCGCTGCTCGCCGTGCCGTCGGGCATCGGGCTTTGGCTCGCCCACCGCCGTCCGCGCGCGGGCGCGGGCGTGATGGCCGGTGCCGCGGCATTCGTCCTGGCCATCGCCGTCGCGCAAATAGTCACCTGGCCGGACAGCGTCTTGGACCGGACCTTCGACGTCGTCAACACGTTCGCCGGTGGTGTCGCCCTCCTCGACGGGCTCCGGACCGCGTTCGGCGGAAACCGAGTCACCGGCCTGGCCGGTCGCTAGCCTCGAAGCCGTGGCGATCCGCCGCCCCATCGCGTGGCCGACCGTCGCCGCGGCGGCGCTCGCGGCGTACGCCGCGGCGTCCGTGAGCGTCGGCGCCGGCGTCGTCCTCGCGCGGCCGCACGTCGTCGACGACGGGACGAGCTACGCCGTGCTCGCCGCGCTGAGCGTCGTCAACACGGCGCTCGTCGTCACCCTCGTCGTCCGGCTGCCGCGCCACCCGGTCACAGTCACGTTGACCGCCGGGCTCGTGCTGTCGATGCTCGGCAACGGCCCCGGCCTGCTCGCCGACGCCGCCGGCTGGGACGGGCTCTCGACCGCGCTGGCCAACGTCGGCTGGCTCGGCGGGATCCCGATGCTGCCGCTGCTGTTCGCGCTGTTCCCCGACGGCTGGCCGACCGGCCGGTGGCGCTGGGTCGCGCGTGCCGACGTCGCCGCGCTGGCGTTGCTCGTCCCAGTCTCCGCGATCGTCGGCGGAGGCAACCCCGTAGTGGCCGTGACGGCCGCTGCGTGCGGAGCGGTGCTGTTCGGTACCGGCGTCGTCGGCGGCGTACGGCTCGCGGTCCGCGCGCTCCGCCGGCGCGACCGGCAGCGCGGGGCGAGGCCGTTCGCCATGCTGGCCGGCGCCATCGTGCTCGTCTTCGTCGTCGTCCCGATGTCGACGGCGCCGTTCGCGTTCGTCGTCTACGGCCCGTCGATCGCGATCGGGTATGGCGTGCTGCGCCATCACCTGTTCGGGCTCGACGTCGCGGTCCGGCGGATCGCCATCGCGGCGGCGGCGTCGCTCGTCATCCTCGGGCTGTACGCCGTCGCGGCGACATTCCTCTCGTCGATGCTGCCCGCGATCGTCGCGGCGCTGCTGCTCGCGCCCGCCTGCCGCGCGGCGCTGCAGCTCACGAACCGGCGCCTCTACGGCGACCGGCGCGACCCGTGGCTCGTCATGCAGCAGCTCGGCCGCGACCTCGCGGCCGCGTCGCCCGACGAGGTGCCCGCGCTCATCGCGCGGCGTACCCGCGCCGGGCTGCGGTTGCCGTGGGTCGGCCTCGACCTCGACCGCGAAGGGTCGCTGGTGCCCGTCGCGGAAGATGGCGTACGGCAGGACCAGCCGGTAGTGGCATTCGAGCTGCGGCACGCCGGGAGCCGGGTTGGGCAACTCCGCGTCCAGTCGCGCCGCGGGCAACCGGACCTCGACCGGCGCGACCGGCGCGCGCTCGCCCAGGTCGCTGTCGACGTGAGCCCGTCGGTGTCGGCGGCGCGGCTCGTCGACGAGCTGATCGAGTCGCGGGAACGGCTCGTCGCCAGCCGCGAGAACGAACGCGCCCGGCTCCGCCGGGAACTGCACGACGGCCTCAGCCCGTCGCTCGCGGGTATGTCGCTCGCGCTCGGCGCCGCGCGCCGCCAGCTCGGCGAGATCCCCGACGACGCGGCGCGGCTGCTCACCAACGTCCAGGACGAGGCGTCGCGCACCTGGCGGACCGTCCGCAGCCTGCTCTCCGACCTGCGGCCGCCGGGCCTCGAGGAGCTCGGCCTGGTCGGGGCGCTCGAGGACCGCGCGCGGCAACTGCACCGACCCGACGACTTTACGGTGGAACTCGCGGTGGACGTCCTGCCGCCGTTACCCGCGGCGGTGGAGGTCGCTGCGTACCGGATCGCGACCGAGGCGATGACGAACGCCGCACGGCACAGCGCGGGCCACCGGTGCCGGGTCGAAGTCTGCGCGAACGGCCAGCTCGACATCGTCGTCACCGACGACGGCCGCGGCATCGCGGCGGGACCGGGCATCGGCATGCGGTCGATGACCGAGCGCGCGCAGGACCTCGGCGGCTGGGTGCACGTCGAGCCCGCGGCCGGGCACGGCACCGTGGTGCACGCGCGGCTGCCTCTGGCGGTGGCGCCGTGACCACCGTGCTCATCGTCGAGGACCACCCGATGTACGGCGAGGGGCTGCGCGCGACCCTCGACGGCGACCCCGAGCTTCAGGTGGTCGGGCTCGCGACGACCGCGGCCGAGGGAGCGGAGTCGTTGCGGACGTTGCGACCCGATGTCGTCGTCGTCGACCTCGGCCTGCCGGACGCCAGCGGGCTGACGCTGGTCACCGAGGCACCGGACGGGACGGGTGTACTCGTACTGACGTCGTACGACGACGACCAGCACGTGTACGCCGCGCTGCGGGCCGGCGCGCGCGGCTACCTCGTCAAGACCGCGGCCGCCGACGAGCTGGTGCGGGCGGTGCGGACGGTCGCCGCCGGGGACGGCTCGTTCTCCGGCTCGGTCGTCGAACGCATCACGAGGCACGTCGCGACCGGAGGACGGGCGAGCACCGGCGGGCCGTTTCCGGCGCTGACCGCGCGCGAGCGGGACGTGCTGCGGCTGATGGCACAGGGGCACAGCAACCCGTACATCGCCGACCACTTCGTGCTGAGCCTCAAGACGGTGCGCAACCACGTGTCGACGGTGTTGTCGAAGATCGGCGCGCACAGCCGCGCCGAAGCCGTCGCGTTGGCGCGCGACGCCGGTCTCGTCTAACCGCGGCGGTCCTTGCTGCGGCCGGCCGGATCGGGGACGAGGTCGCCGTAGCCGAACACGTCCGGCGGCGCGCCGTACGACGGCCACATCGACAGCACGGGCGTCACGGTCATCCCTTCGCGCAGCGAGCCTGGTGGAGGGCGCCGATCATCGAGCGCACGGAGGTGTTCGCCGCACCGCCGAGGTAGTCGAGGCAGAACACGTCCTCGACCGTCTTGAGCAGCGAGTAGTGGTTGTACGGGTCGGTGAGCTTCGCGCCCTTGGTGACGTTCGGCGAGACGAGGAGCGTGAACACCCGGCCGCCGAAGTCGAGACCACCCGAGTCGACCGACCCCGGCGTGTCGTCGTCGGCGACGCCGCCCTCGTCGAACGTCAGCACGATGAGCCCGCCGTCCTTGAACGACTTGTCGGCCATGATGCGCGGGATGGTGCGGCTCGCGAACAGGTCGGCCTCGTGCACGCCGCCGCCGTCCTTGCACGACGCGCCCGAGTCGTGGCCGTCGTGGCAGGTGTCCGGCGTGACGAACGCGTAGTTGGGCACCCGCCCGGCCTTCTGGTCGCGCCACAGGTCGGTGAGCGGTACGACGTGCGCCTTGCAGCGCGCCGGGTTGCCCATGATCGACCGGTAGTAGACGAACGGGTTGTGCCGGGGCGAGTAGCCGGTCTGGCTCTCTTCGACGGTGTTCTCCTCGGTGTGGGCGCACGGCGTCGGCATCGAGTCCATGTAGCCCTTCCACGACAGCTTCTTGGCCTCGAGCTGGTCGGCGATGTTCGGCACGTCCTGGATGCACAGCGGCGTGCCGTAGAAGAAGCAGTCGGCGGACGTCGCGGGGTTGGGCATCTGCCCGCTCGTCATGGCGAGGTAGTTGTCGAGGCTCGCGTGACCGGTCGCGGTGTAGTCGGTCGCGAGCGCGTACTTCTTGACGAGGCTGTTGAGGTACGGCGCGTCCTTGTTCCCGACGATGTCGTTGAACGACGTGTTCTCCATCACGTAGACGAAGACCCGGTGGACTCGGACGACCTTCTGCACGCGGGCGGTGGCGCCGTACGGAACCAGCAGCGCGGCGGTGGTCAGGGCGAAGAGCGCGAGGCGAGTCGGTCTCATGCCAGCGACGCTAGGTGCCCGAGGTGACACGGTTTCGGACCCTCTGTGACAGCCAGGCGAACGTCGGATGAAGACTTGACTCATCAAGATAGATTGATGCACATGCCCACCGTCGCCGCCGTACTGCCCGGCGCCGTCCGCGCGCTCGCCGACCCCGTGCGGTGGCGGATCGTCGCGGCGCTCGCCACCGAGGAGCTGTGCGTGTGCCACCTGGTCGGCGACCTCGACCTGGCCCAGCCGCTCGTCAGCCACCACGTCCGCGTGCTCCGCGAGGCGGGGCTGGTCGAGGCCGAGCCGGCGGGGCGGTGGACGTACTACCGGCTGTCCCGCGCGGGCGTCGCCGCGGCCGCGGCCGAGGTCGCCGCGCTCGCCCGCGGACCGCGCGCGAAGGTGGGCCGGCGGCCGTGCTGCTAGGGCGTGTCTCCCGAACCCTGGCCGTCGCGAGCGGCGGTCAGGGCGGTGGATCGCAAGGCAGAGGGGGGGCCGATAGCAACG
>CBQZLL010000222.1:0-5099 GCA_967749945.1 uncultured Frankiaceae bacterium | reverse complement strand
GCTCGCGCGCGACCTGCGCGCGATGCCCGGCTACGCGATGACGGCGCTGCGGGCGTACGACCTTTTCCCGATGACCGCGCACGTCGAGTGCGTCGCGCTCGTGGAGCCGGCGTGACGTACGCGCCGCCAGGCTGGCCCGCCGAGGTGCCGCCGCCGGACGCGCCCGAGTGGGAGCGCAAGGCGGTCGGCTGGCTGCTCGACCTGTGCCCGCCGGACTACCGGTCGTACGACGTTCTGCGCCGCTACCCGACGGTCCTCGCGCGGTTCGCGGCCGAGCACCTCGCCGCCTGTCGCGACGGTGTCCGGGGCGGGATCGCGACGGTTCGTCCCGCGCTGCGCGACCTGCCGCCCGAGGCGGTGGTGGCGGCGATCACGGCGTACGAGACCGAGGCCGCACGGCTCGACGCGGCGATGCGCGCGGTCGGCCTCGTCGGCCAGGCCCTCGGCGGCACGCGATTCCGGTCGCGGCTCGGGGAGACGCCGTAGACTCCGTTGCGTGCCACTGCTCGAGTCGATCCGCGGCCCCGAGGACCTCCGGCGACTCGACCCGAAGGACTTGCCCGCGCTCGCCGCGGAGATCCGCGACTTCCTCGTCCAGGCGGTCTCGCGGACCGGCGGGCACCTCGGTCCCAACCTCGGCGTCGTCGAGCTGACCATCGCGCTGCACCGGGTGTTCGACTCGCCGAAGGACCGGCTGCTCTGGGATACCGGGCACCAGGCGTACGTGCACAAGATCCTGACCGGACGGCAGGAGGGCTTCGCGACGCTGCGCCAGCCCGGCGGGCTGTCCGGCTACCCGAACCGCGCCGAGTCGCCGCACGACGTCATCGAGAACTCGCACGCGTCGACCGCGCTGTCGTACGCCGACGGTCTGGCGAAGGCGTATGCGCTGCAGGGCGAGAAGCGTGCGGTCGTCGCGATCGTCGGGGACGGCGCGCTGACCGGCGGCATGGCCTGGGAGGCGCTGAACACCATCGCGTCGTCGAAGCGCCCGGTCGTCATCGTCGTCAACGACAACGGCCGGTCGTACGCGCCGACCATCGGCGGTCTCCAACAGCACCTCGCGGGCTTGCGGACGACGCAGGGCTACGAGCAGGTCCTGGAGACGGTGAAGCGCACCCTCGCGCACACGCCGCTCGTCGGGCCGCCGCTGTACGACGTCCTGCACCGCATCAAGGAGGGCCTCAAGGACGTCATCAGCCCGCAGGTGCTGTTCGAGGACCTCGGGCTGAAGTACGTCGGGCCGATCGACGGGCACGACATCGGCGCGGTCGAGGGCGCGTTGCGCAAGGCGCGCGACTTCGGCGGGCCGGTCATCGTGCACTGCATCACCCGCAAGGGCTCCGGCTATCAGCCGGCCGAGGACGACGAGACCGACTGCCTGCACGGCGTCAGTGTCATCGACCCCGTCACCGGCAAGCCGCTGTCCGTCGTCGCGTCGTCCTGGACGAACGTGTTCTCCGACGAGCTGCTGAAGATCGGGCTGGACCGTCCGGACGTCGTCGCCATCACCGCCGCGATGTTGCAACCGGTCGGGCTGTCGGGCTTCGCCGCGGCGTACCCGGACCGGGTCTTCGACGTCGGCATCGCCGAACAGCACGCCGTGACGTCGGCGGCCGGGCTCGCGCTCGGCGGCCTGCACCCGGTGGTCTGCGTCTACGCGACGTTCCTCAACCGGGCGTTCGACCAGGTGCTGATGGACGTGGCGCTGCACCGGCTGCCGGTGAGCATCGTGCTCGACCGCGCGGGCGTGACCGGCGACGACGGGCCGAGCCACAACGGCGTGTGGGACCTGTCGGCGTTGCAGGTCGTACCGGGGCTCGCGGTCGCCGCGCCGCGCGACGCCGCGACGTTGCGGTCCGAGCTGCGCGAGTCGGTGGCGCTCGACGGGCCGTCGGTCGTGCGGTTCCCGAAGGGGGCGGTCGGCGACGACATCCCGGCCATCGGGACGCGCGACGGGATGGATCTGTTGCGGGCGGGCACCGACGTGCTGATCGTCGCGGTCGGCGCGATGGCGCGTTGCGCACTGGACGTCGCCGACCGACTCGCCGACGCGGGGTTGCCGGCGACTGTCGTCGACCCGCGCTGGGTGAAGCCGGTCAACGCCGGGCTCGTTCCGCTCGCGCGAGCGCACCGCCGGGTCGTGACCATCGAGGACAACATCCGGGTCGGCGGCGTCGGCGCGCAGATCGCGCAGACGCTCGCGGACGCGGGCGTGGACGTACCGGTGCAGGTGTTCGGGCTGCCGCACGAGTTCCTCGACCAAGGCCGCCGCGACGCGATCCTCACCGCGGCCGGGCTCGGCGCGAAGGACATCGCCCGCGCGGTGACCGAGGCGATGGACCGCGCGGCGCTCTAGCCCCGCCCCGCCCCCGACTTCGTGATCTTGGCGATGGTCTGCACCATATGCGTGCAGAACCTCGCCAAGATCACGACACCGGGGCGCGCGACACGCTCGGCTAGCGGTACAGCACCGGCTTGAGCCAGGTCGCGTCGGTGACCGGGTCGGTCAGCGCGATGGTCGCCGAGCCACCCGGGCGTACGACGGTGACCTCGTCGGCGGTCACGAGCAGCGGCCGCGGGAAGCCGCGGTCCACCGGGTCGGTCGCCGCCGCCGCCGCGGGCGCGAACGCCGGGTCGATCCGGCTGATGTCAACCCACCCGCGGGTCCGCATCGGCACGACGACCGGCCGCATCCCGCCCGCCTCGCCGGTGATCGCGCCGCGGAACGTCCGCGACCCGAGCAACGTCACGACGTCGCAGTCGCCCATCGGCCGCAGCACCGCGGTGCGGTCGCGGAAGAAGCGCTCGGCGGCCATCGCGCCCATCTGTTCGAGGTAGTTGGTCGCACGCAGCCACCAGGCGCCCGCGACGTCGTCGAGTCCGGCGGCGACGAGCGCCTCCTGTGGCATCAACGTGACCCGGTCCGGCTGTCCGGGCTGGATGCCGACGAAGCCGAGGCCGAGGTCGAGGGCGTCACCGAGTACCCGCGCGCGGACCCACCCCACGCCGGGGTGCAGCGCGTGGTCGGTCGGCAGGCCGACGGGGCGAGCGCGTTCGGCGAGGTCGTCGTACGTGTGGTCGGCCAGCCAGCGGCGGCGCAGCAGCCAGCGGGCCAACAGCCGCCGGCCGAGGTCGGTCTCCGGGTCGGCACCGGACAGCGCGCGACGACACTCCCGCCACGGCACGAGCACCTCGGGTACGCCGCCCACGCGGACACCACGGTCGTCCGGCTCGACGTCGACGTCGAGCAATACGGATACCCCGAGCGCGCACCGTTTCAGCGCGACCCGGGTGACATGTCCGGCCACCTCCCGAGGGTACCCGCGCGACAGGTGCCGAGACTGGGCCGAACGGGTGATTGCTACGGTGCGCCGCATGGCCCAGTGGCACCCCGTCTCACCCGAGGAGGCCTTGGCCCTGCTCGCCGGTCTCGACGTGCCGTGGTGGCTGGCCGGCGGCTGGGCGCTCGACCGGCATCTCGGGCGGCAGACCCGTGCGCACGGCGATCTCGACGTCGCGGTCCTGCGCTGCCACGTCGACGCTGTACGTCGCCAGCTCGTGGACTGGGACGTCCACCTCGCCGACCCGCCGGGACGGCTGCGTCGTTGGGTGGTCGGCGAGCCGGTGCCGGCCCGGGCGCATGACGTGTGGTGCCGCCGGACACCCGACGAGCCGTGGGCGTTCCAGCTGATGCTGGAGGAGAGCGACGGCGACGAGTGGGTGTACCGCCGGGACGCGCGCATCCGCCGTCCGCTGTCCGACCTCGGTGACGGCGTGCTCGTACCCGAGGTGCAACTGCTCTACAAGGTCGACTCGGGCACGCCCAAGGACCTCGCCGACGTCAGCCTCGTGCTGCCCTCGCTCTCGCCGAAGGCGCGTGGCTGGCTCGACCGTGCGCTCGCTATCCGACGGACGCGACTCCCCGAGGCAGGAAACGCGGGTCACTGATGCCGGTCCGGTCGAGGTACGGCGTGATGCCGCCGAGCCAGAACGGCCAGCCCGCGCCGAGCAGCAGGCACAGGTCGATGTCCTGTGCCTCCGCGACGACGCCCTCGTCGAGCATGATGCGGATCTCCTCCGCCATCGCCGACAGTGCGCGCTCGCGCACCTGTTCCGCGGTCAGCGCGACAGCCGACGGCGGCGGCGCGAACATCGCCGCGACCTCCGGGTCGACCTGCTGGCCCTCAGGCCCCCACGTGTAGATGCCGGTCTTCCCGGCCGCGACGAGGCGGGCGAGGTTGGGGGAGACGTAGAACCGGTCCGGGTACGCCTCGTGCATCGTCTCCGCGACGTGCAGCGCAACCGCCGGCCCCACCAGGGCCAGCAGGAGGAATGGGCTCATCGGCAGCCCGAGCGGGTCGAGCGCCGCATCCGCGACGGAGAAAGGCGTCCCCTCGTCGACCGACTTCGTCACCTCGCCCATGAAGCGGGTCAGCAGCCGGTTGACGACGAACGCGGGCGCGTCCTTCACCAGCACCGCCGACTTCTTCAGCGTCTTCGCCACCGCGAACGCGGTCGCCAGCGTCGGGTCGTCGGTCTGCTCGGCGCGGACGATCTCGAGCAGCGGCAGGACGGCGACCGGGTTGAAGAAGTGGAACCCGACGACCCGCTCGGGGTGCGCGAGCGACGACGCCATCGCGGTCACCGACAACGACGACGTGTTCGTGGCGAGGATGCACGTCGGCGAGACGACGGCCTCGCACTCGGCGAACACCTGCTGCTTGACCTTGAGCTCCTCGAACACCGCCTCGATGACGAAGTCGGCGTCGCGGAACGCGTCCTTCGACAGCGAGCCGGTGACGAGCGCTTTGAGCCGCGCCGCCTTGTCCGGCGACACCCGGCCCTTCTGCAACAACCCGTCGATCTGTTCGTGCACCCAGCCCACGCCCTTGTCGACGCGGGCCTGGTCGACGTCGGTGAGGACGACGGGCACTTCGAGCCGCTGCGCGAACAGCAACCCGAGCTGCGACGCCATGAGCCCGGCGCCGACGACGCCGACCTTGGTGATCGGCCGCGCACCCTCCTTCGGCGCGCCGACCGGACGCTTGGCCCGCTTCTGGGTGAGGTCGAACGCGTACAGCCCGGCCCGCAGCTCC
>CBQZLL010000221.1:0-5147 GCA_967749945.1 uncultured Frankiaceae bacterium | reverse complement strand
CAGGGCGAGGCGCCCCGCGCCGGGTCGGTCTGGCGGGCGCCGCAGACGTAGCAGCCCATGGCGGCCTTACAGGTTGGCGAGCACCTTGAGGTACTCGGC
The DNA here is from genome assembly GCA_967749945.1 of uncultured Frankiaceae bacterium. Classification (GTDB taxonomy): domain Bacteria; phylum Actinomycetota; class Actinomycetes; order BP-191; family BP-191; genus BP-191. Next base: position 5,048 of record CBQZLL010000221.1, on the reverse strand, counting down.
CTGGTCGCGCGCGTCGGGGATCGCGTTGACGACCGTCCACCGCACGACGCCCTCGCGGTCGATGACGTACGTCCCGCGCGTCGAGCAGCCGCGCTCCGCGTTGAAGCAGCCGTACGCCTGCGCGACCGCGCCGTGCGGCCAGAAGTCGGCGAGCAGCGGGAACGTGAAGCCCTCCTGCTCGGCCCACACGCGATGCGCGTACGGCGTGTCGACGGAGACGGTGAGCACCTGGACGTCCTCGTTCTGGAACGAGGACAGATCGTCACGGATCGCGCAGAGCTCGCCCGCGCAGACCCGGGTGAACGCGTACGGATAGAAGATCAGCACGACGGTCTGCTCGCCCCGGAAGTCGGCGAGCGAGACGACCTGGTTGTTCTGGTCCTTGAGCGCGAAATCCGGCGCCGGCTGCCCTACGTCCACCATGCACGCAAGCGTACGCGAACGTCACAACACGCCCGGAAGCAGGAATCGCGGCGCGCCGAGACGAACGTGTCGGAAGACGAACGTGCTCGTTACCAGGCAGCCCGCGCACCCGTCGCGGCCGTGCAGTCTAATGGGGAGGACGACTTCCGTGAGGTTCCGCTACGCCCTGGGTGGTTTGCTCGCCGCCAGCCTCACCGCGACCGCGGCCACCGCGGGCGCGACCGCCGCGCCGTCGGCGACCGCCGTCCGCGCCGCCACCCGCGGGAACGACTTCCTCGGCGACCACGAGAGCGGCCTCGCCGACTTCGACGCCCGCGAGGGCACGACGACGTGGCTGCCGACCGCCGAGGCGCGCGCCGACCTGCGCACGCTGCCCGGCACGGAAGCGCGGTGGACCGACTTCGGCACGGTGTCGTTCCTCCAGGCGTCGGCGCCCGAGGGCTGGGTCGACAGCGGCCTCACCGGCGCGCCGGCGACGGCCGCTCGGGCGTGGATCAAGCAGCACAAAGCGCTGTTCCGCCTCACCGATGCCGACGTCGACAACCTCGAGCTGGTCAACGACGCCACGCTCACCGGCACGCCCGCGCACGCGGTGCTGTTCCGGCAGCGGTTCGGCGACCTCATGTCCGCGCAGGACGGCCTCGTCATGGTCGCCCTCCGGGACGGGCGGATCGCGCTCGTGACGTCGTCCGCGGTCGGCCACGGCACGCTCGCCGGCCCGCCGAGGATCGGGCCGGCCGAGGCCTGGCTCGCCGCCGCGAAGAACACCCGGCAGCCCGCCGTGTCGCTCGCGCAGGTCGTCGCGACCGGCCTGGAGCACACCGGCTTCGAGACGTTCCGCGTGCCCGGCTACACGCTGGCGCAGCGCGCCCGGCTCGTCGCGTTCGCGACGCGTAGCGACGGCGTCCGCCCGGCCTACGAGACGATCGTCGCGAACAACCCCGCCAACGGCGAGCTCGAGGGCTACACGGTCTTCGTCGACGCGGTGACCGGCCAGGCGTTGTTCCGGCAGAACCGGGTGCAGACGCTCGCCGACGGCGCGGCGGGCCCGAGCATCGACGGCCTCGCGGGCCTCGACGGCCTCGAGACGAAGACGCCCGGCGGCGGCGAGTTCAGCGGGTCGTTCAAGAAGGGCGCGTGTGGCCCGGTCCACTCGTTCAAGGTCACCAGCCCGCCCGGCGTCATCGTCGCGGCGGTCGTCACGACCCCGACGCCCAGCGGCGTCGACACCGTCGTCCGCATCCTGCGGGGCAAGAAGGTCGTCGCCTCCGGTGACACCGTCGACGGCCCCGAGGCCGCGACGTACACGCCGCTCGGCTCGGCGCCCCCGGGCACGTACGGCGTGCAGATCTGCGCGTTCGCCAGCAACACCGCCGGATCGGAGTACCAGGGCGCGTACGCCGTCTACGACGGCCCGACCGCAAGCCCGTTCTCGATCCCGGCCAAGTGGAAGATCTTCCCGGCCAACCCGCTGTTCGGCACGAGCAAGGACAACCGCGTCATCGGCTGCTGGGACTCCGCCAGCAGCGCGAGCACGTCGAAGCCGCTCAACGACTGCGCGATGTCGTTCGCGAGCCTCGCGTCCCGCAGCCCGTGGGACGTCGACCCGCGCACGCTCGAGCCGACGTACACGACGATGGGCAACAACGCGCACAGCGCGTCGGCCTGGATGGCGCCCGGTGAGGGCGCGGCCACGCCCGTCGGCCTCGGAGCGATCACGCCGGCCGAGCAGTACTCGCCGCTGAGCCCGACCCGCGACTACAACTTCCCGTGGACCGACCAGTGGCGTACGTCGACGACGCCGAACCAGCCCGGCAAGGGCTGCGCACCGTCGTCGTTCACCTCGGCGGCGCGGGCCGACATCGACGCCGCCACCGCGAACCTGTTCGCGATGCACAACCGGATGCACGACTTCGCGTACCACCTCGGCTTCACCGAGAAGACGTACAACGCCCAGGTCTCGAACTTCGGCAACACCGCGCCGCAGTTCGAGAACGACCCGGAGACCGGCAACTCGCAGGCCGGTGCGGTCAACGGTGGCGGCCCGCCGACCTTCGGCGGCCGTGACAACGCCAACCAGCTCACGCTCAACGACGGCGTCGCGCCGATCACCAACATGTACCTGTGGCAGCCGATCGCGGCGTCGTTCTACGCGTCGTGCACCGACGGCGACTACGACATGTCGGTCATCGGCCACGAGTACACCCACCTGATCAGCAACCGCATGATCGGCGGCCCGGACGCCGGCATCGGCGGCGAGCAGGGCGGCGCGATGGGCGAGTCGTGGAGCGACCTGGTCGCGCTCGAGTTCCTCAACGCGTTCGGCTACGCCGGCAAGAGCGGCGAGGGCAGGGGCACCGTCGGCGCGTACGTCACGGGCGACAAGCTCGACGGCATCCGCGACTTCAACCTCGACAAGAACCCGCTCCACTACGGCGACTACGGGTTCGACACCACCGGCGCCGAGGTGCACGCCGACGGCGAGATCTGGAACGGCATCCAGTGGACGCTGCGCAAGGCCTGGATGAAGGCGTACGACAAGTCGTACCCGTCGAAGGACCGCAAGCTCCAGGTCCGCTGCGCAATGGGCGGGCTCCCGGCCGACAAGTGCCCGGGCAACCGTCGCTGGGTGCAGAACATCTTCGACTCGTTCCTGCTCATGCCGGCGACGGTGAGCATGGTCGACGCGCGGGACACGATGTTCGCGGCGGACAAGCTCCGCTTCGGCGGGAAGGACCTGAAGATGATGTGGCAGGTCTTCGCCAACCGCGGCATGGGTAAGGGCGTCGACACGGTCAGCGCCAACGACACCGAACCCACGCCGAGTTTCGTCTCGCCGTACACGACGCCAGCGACGATCACCTTCCGCCTCGTCGACGACGCGACCGGCGCGCCGGTTCGCGGCAACGTCTACATCGGCCGCTTCGAGGCGCGGGTCTCGCCGGTCGCCAACACGATCAAGGGCGACGACGTCGACGAGACCGCGAAGCTCGCGGGCGGGACGTACGAGATGGTCGTGCAGGGCCTCGGCTACGGCCTGCACCGCACGACGAAGACGTTCCGCAACGGCCAGCACGGCACGGTGACTCTCCGCCTCCCGCGCAACCTCGCGTCGAAGAACGGTGGTGCCAACGCGAGCGGCGACGGCATCTACCAGAGCGAGCTCATCGACGACACCGAGAGCACCGACTGGGGGTTCTTCGGCGGCGCGCCGGTCGTGGCCGCCCGCCAGCAGGACCCGACCGTCACGCCGAAGCCCATCAAGAACAAGCAGGTCACGGTGAACCTCACCGGCGGCGTCTGGACGATCGACCGGGTCACGGTGAGCGCGATGCACCGCCCGGTCCGGACCAACCCCGAAGGCGCGGCCGACCCGGCGCAGAGCCGGTTCAGCACCCTGCGGCAGTTCGCGATCGACGTCAGCACCGACGGCAAGCACTTCACCCAGGTGTACGTCTCGACGGCCAGCGCGTTCCCCGGCCACCGGCCGCGGCCGCGAGTCCCTGACCTCAACTTCCGCGAGTTCAAGCTCAAGAAGCCGGTCAAGGCCTCGCATGTCCGCATCCGGGTGCTGACGAACCAGTGCAACGGCACCGCGGCGTTCCTCGGCGACCAGGACGCGGACCCGGCGAACAACCCGGACTGCAAGCTCGCGCCGCAGGCGTCGAACGTCACGATCGCCGAGCTCCAGGTCTACGCCGCCAAGGGCACGAAGGCGACGTCGGCCTCGCCGTCAGGCGCGCCGCTCGTGGCGGTGCCCACCTCGACCGACGCGCAGATCGCGGCGGCTCCGGCGTCGGACCGTTCGCCGGTCTCGCCGGTGTCGCCGGGGGTCGCCGCACTCGCCGGTCTGGCCGTGCTCGGCGCGGCGGGCGCCACCTGGCGGCTGCTCGCTCGTTAGCCAGTCGTCTCCTCATCACGACGGCCCGTCCCCGCGCAGGGGGGCGGGCATTCGTGTGAGTGGGCCCGCTGCCAAATCCCGTGATCTTGGCGATGGTTTGCACCGTATACGTGCAAACCCTCGCCAAGATCACGAGGACTGGGCTACCGCCGAGGCGCGCGCTGGCCTTTCGGCACGACGAGCTTCGCCGCAGTCCAGTCGGTCGACGCGGGCACCGTGCTCGTCTGCACCAGGCCCGCGGTGGGGGCGGCGTCGATGATCTCGCTCGGCTCGACGTGACCGTCGCGGCCGGCCTTCGGGGTGAGCACCCAGATGGCGCCGTTGTTGTCGAGCCGCGTCCGCGCGTCCATCAAGGCGTCGACGAGGTCGCCGTCGTCCTCGCGGAACCACAGCAGCACCGCGTCGACGACATCGTCGGAGTCGTCGTCGACAAGCGGCGTACCCGTACGTTCGACGATCGCGTCGACGAGGGCGGCGTCGCAGTCCTCGTCCCAGCCGACCTCCGAGACGGCCATCCCGGCCGCGATCCCGAACCGGTCGGCCACACTGCGCTGCCCCGCCGCGGAGTCCGCGGTCCCCACGTCGACCTCTCCTTCGTCATGCGGACCACGTGGCCCGGCGCTAGCGACAGTCCACACGGGGCAGGACGCGGAAAGCAAGTACCCCAGCGGAGTGGCGGGGGCGGAGGCGTGTCGGCGAGCGACTAAAGCGAGCGCAGCGAGCC
>CBQZLL010000220.1:0-5180 GCA_967749945.1 uncultured Frankiaceae bacterium | reverse complement strand
GCGTTGCCGATGAGGACGAGCTTGCGCACGTCGTTCTGGTACGCGCGGCCCCACGACGGCTTCACCGACGAGACGTACATCCGCGCGGGGAACCCGCCCTTCGACCACGCGACGAGGTCGACCTTCGTGACGCCGAGCTTGGCATTGATGACGGCGATCGCGTCCGAGATGAGCTGCGCCTGGTAGTAGTTGTCTCCCTGCTTGTGCGGGAAGTTGATGGCGAACACCTTGTAGCCGCGGGTGTCGAGGTACTGCATCAGCCCGGTGCTCGGGCACGACGTCTCGCCGCAGCCTTGCGGCGTCTCGTTCGGGTTGGCCCACTCGCGGTCGGCGTTGTCGTTGGCGCCGTGGACGAGCAGCACCGGTGTCGCCTTGCTGCCGGTCGACCAGTGCGGTGCGTGGTAGAGCAGGAAGGAGTTCGACCGCGGTTGGGTGACTCCGCCGAAGAACGTCAGCCGCTGGCCTTCCTGGTTGCCGCGGCCGTCCGGCGGATACGCCTCCTGCGGCAGGTTGGGGTCGGTGTCGTGGTACCGCTCGACGCGGACCCAGCCGTTGAGGATTCCGCTCGTGTACGTCGCGTCGAGCACGTACGTACCGACGGCGTGGGCGGGGGCGGGGACGCCGAGTGCGGACGCCACGAGGACGAGGGGGAGGAGTAGTCGTCGCATGCCCCGGTTCTAGCCGGGTCGGATCTGCGCGGACTATGGAGATCGCACGAAGAAACGCCGGCGCGCCCGTCGTATTCGCGCCGTTAGGATCGCCGGACAGTCCGGTGACCGAAGGAGCGCAGAACCGTGGCCGACATCCGCCTGACCCTCGACGGCTCGCCGTACGTGGTCCCGGCGGGGACGACGGCGGGTGGCGCGCTCAAGGAGGCGGGCGTCAAGGCCATCGCGGTCGAGGACGCCGGCGGAGAGCTGCACGACCTCTCGTGGGAGGTCGAGGACGCCGCCGTGCTCTCGTCGGTCCCGCTCGCCAGCCCGCGGGGCCGCGAGGTGTTGCGGCACTCGACCGCGCACGTCATGGCGCAGGCGGTGACCGCGCTGTTCCCCGACGCGAAGGTCGCCATCGGCCCACCGGTTGCGGACGGCTTCTACTACGACTTCGACGTACCGAAGCCGTTCACTCCCGACGACGTCGAACGCATCGAGACCAAGATGCGCGAGATCGTCGCGGCCAACCAGCGCTTCGCCCGCCGGGTCGTCTCGCGCGACGAGGCGGAGAAGCTGTTCGCGGACCAGCCGTACAAGCTCGAGATCATCGAGCGGGCCGCCGCCGGGCAGGCCGAGGGCGAGGAGTCGGTCGACGCCGCGGGGTCCGAGATCACCGTCTACGACAACGACGGCGGCTTCACCGACCTGTGCCGCGGCCCGCACCTGCCGAACACCAAGGCAATCCCCGCATTCAGGCTGATGCGTACCGCCGCGGCGTACTGGCGCGGCGACGAGAAGAACCGCCAGCTCCAGCGGATCTACGGCACCGCGTGGGAGTCGAAGGACGCGCTCGCCGAGCACCTGCATCGGCTCGAAGAGGCGGAGAAGCGCGACCACCGCAAGCTCGGCGCGGAGCTCGACCTGTTCTCGTTCCCCGAGGAGATCGGCAGCGGGCTGCCGGTGTTCCACCCCAAGGGCGGCATCATCCGGCGGGTCCTCGAGGACTACTCACGCAAGCGGCACGAGGAAGAGGGGTACTCGTTCGTCAACACCCCTCACATCACCAAGCGGCACCTGTTCGAGACCTCGGGCCACCTCGGGTGGTACGCGGACGGCATGTACCCGCCCATGGAGATGGAGGGCACGCAGTACTACCTCAAGCCGATGAACTGCCCGTTCCACATCCTCATCTACCGCGCGCGCGGGCGGTCCTACCGCGAGCTGCCGCTGCGGCTGTTCGAGTTCGGCGCGGTCTACCGGTACGAGAAGTCCGGCGTCGTGCACGGGCTCACCAGGGTGCGCGGGCTGACCATGGACGACGCGCACATCTTCTGCACCAAGGAGCAGATGGCGGGCGAGCTGAAGAGCCTGCTCGCGTTCGTGCTCGGACTGCTCTCCGACTACGGCCTCACCGACTTCTACCTCGAGCTGTCCACCCGCGACGACTCGCCGAAGTTCGTCGGCGACCCTGCGGAGTGGGTGGCGGCGACAGCCGTGCTCCAGGAGGCCGCCGACGAGTCGGGCCTCGAGCTCGTCGCCGACCCGGGCGGCGCGGCGTTCTACGGTCCGAAGATCAGCGTGCAGGCGCGCGACGCCATCGGCCGTACCTGGCAGATGTCGACCATCCAGGTCGACTTCCAGCTGCCTCGGCTGTTCGACCTGGAGTACCAGTCCGACCAGGGCCGCGAGCGGCCGATCATGATCCACCGCGCGCTGTTCGGGTCGGTCGAACGCTTCTTCGGCATCCTCACCGAGCACTACACCGGTGCGTTCCCGGCCTGGCTCTCGCCGGTCCAGGTCATCGGCATCCCGATCGCCGAGCGGCACGCGCCGTATCTCGAGACGGTCGCGGAACGCCTGCGCGCCAACGGGATCAGGGTCGAGGTCGACGCGTCCGGCGACCGGATGCAGAACAAGATCCGCAAGGCTCAGGGGGAGAAGATCCCGTTCATGCTGGTGGCCGGCGACAACGACGTCGAGGCCGGCGCGGTGTCGTTGCGCTACCGCAGCGGCGACGAGCGTCGCGGTGTCCCCGTCGACGACGCGGTCGCCGAGATCGTCGCGGTCGTCGCGCAGCGCCTGGTCGACCCCGCGGCGCTCCGTCCGGCATGAACGAACGCCAGCAGGGTGTCGGTGACCCTGACGCGTTCCAGCGGCTGTGGGCGCCCGACCGGCTGGCGTACGTCACCGGCCGCAAAGGCGACGGGTGCGCGTTCTGCGTGGTGCCGACGTTGTCCGACGAGGACGGCCTCGTCGCGCACCGCGGCGTGGTGGCGTACGTCGTCCTCAACCTCTATCCGTACAACCCCGGCCACCTGATGGTGGTGCCATACCGCCACGTCGCCGACTACGCCGACCTCACCGCCGACGAAGTCGCCGAGGTCGGGGCGCTGACGCAGGACGCGCTCGCCGCGTTGCGCGCGGCGTCCGGGCCGCAGGGCTTCAACGTCGGCCTCAACCTCGGCACCGCCGCGGGTGCGGGCATTGCCGGGCACGTGCACCAACACGTCGTACCGCGCTGGAACGGCGACACGAACGTGATGCCCGTCGTCGGGCACACCCGCGTGCTGCCGCAGCTGCTCGGCCAGACCCGCGCGATGGTCGCGGCCGCGTGGCCCACGCCGTAGGGCCTGTCTCCGGACCCGTCGCCTGCTGCGCGGGGCCTAGCCCTGACCACCGGCTAAATAGCCCGGTCGGGTGGTGTCGTCGTACCCGCCGCGGGGACGACACTCGCGTCACCACGGCGGTTCTGACCCCGGACGGGCGCTCTCCCCCCCGCGCCCGCAGTCGGAGGGGCCGTCGCAGAGACAAGAGGGCCGGCCGGAGCACCCCCGCATTCGGGCCGGTCCTCTTGGCGTCCCGGCCCGGATCGGTTCGGCCGTCCCAGAACTTCGTGATCTTGGCGAGGTTGTGCACCATATGCGTGCAGAACATCGCCAAGATCACGAGATGGGGGGCTGGCGAAGCACGCCGCGCGCCTACTACGCCGGCGGCTCGCTGTGCAGGACCCTGACTGCCGCCTCCGCGACGACACGGAGCACTCGCCCGCGCGGGTCGAGGATCAGCCACAACGGCGGCTCGCCGTTCGGGTGGGCGACGATGAACCGCCGCAACGTGTCCGGTGTCGCCCGCGGCTGTCCGAGCCCGGTGACGCCTTCGCCGAGCACGATGTCGGCGTCGGCGCGGACGACATAGTCACGCAAGCCGCCGCGGACATCGGTCATCAGGTCGGGCCGGGCGAAGGCCGTCTCGGGCGGGCCAGGCGGGCTGTCGTCGTCCGGTGCGCCGCTGACGTGCCGCATCGGGTTGAACCGCAGGTGCACGACGCCGTCCTCGACGTACGTCCCGCGCGCAATCCCCACGCGTACCGCGACGCCGACCTGCTCGCGCCGGACCAGCCGCGCGGTCGGCATCCGGATCACGGCGAGCGCGCCGGAGCGCGAGTCGGCGCGGACGAGGAAGTCGCCCTCCCACGTGTACGACCCGGCGAGCTCCCCGGGCGGCAGCATCTGCTCCCCGCCAGGGCCGTACTCCTCCCAGCCCTGGTCGGCGCAGCCCGACGGGCGCACCGCCGCACAGAACGCGCGGTTCTCGGTCGTGACGACGTACCGGCCGCGCACCAGCCGGTGTGCGTTCAGCGTCGCGTGCACGTTCGTCGTCCGCGGCGGCAACGGCGGGTACGTCAGCGCGACAGGGCAGCGCACTGTGGGGCGCGCCATGGCCCGCGGCGCGAGCCCGCGCTCGGCGTCGGCCGCGATGTCGAGCAGGTGGCCGTCTCCGGGATGGGCGCGGACCGTGGCGCGCGCGAGCGTCGGGCCGGGGGAGAACGGCGCCCCGTCGGCGCTGTAGACGTAGGACGCGGAGCGGTCCTGGAACGTGCGCTGCGGCGCGCACCACCCGACGAGCACCGGGGCGAACGCCGGACCGCCGGCCGCGACCAAGGCGTACCAGTTCGGTGGCCGGCTGGCGAGGAACCCCGGGACGTCGCCGGGCATCAGCAGCGGTATCACCGACCCGTCCGCGGGCCTGCGGACGGAGATCGCGTCGGCGAACCGGTCGTCGACCGGCACCTGGTCGAGGACCGGGTCCGGGGTCGGCGAGGTGTACCCGGTCGAACCGGGCCGATGGCGCGGGCGGGAGCCGCGCGTCGCCGCGACCGCGACACCCCCCGCGACGAGCGCGCCGACGACCGCGAAGACCGTCAGCGAGCGCGGCCAGCGATGCGGCGGCTTCTCGTCGCCGTACGCCAGGACGTCGTCGGTCACTCCTTGGCGGCTGCCGCCAGCACCTTCTGCGCGAAGTTCGCCGGCATCGGCTCGTGCCGGACGTACGACCGGGTGAACGACCCGGTCCCGTGGCTCAGCGACCGCAGGTCGATGGCGTACCGGACGACCTCGGTCTCCGGCACCTCGGCCCGGACCAGCGTGCGCCCGGTCCCGACCGGCTCGGTGCCCGACACGCGCCCCCGGCGACCGGACAGGTCGCTCATGACGGCGCCGACGTACTCGTCGGGGACGAGGACGCCGA
>CBQZLL010000219.1:0-5207 GCA_967749945.1 uncultured Frankiaceae bacterium | reverse complement strand
CGGTGCGCCGCGACCAGCCGGGTGCGCTGACCGCCGGCGCCGCGCGCCGAGGCGCCGCCCTGCTCGGACCGGATCTCGATGCCGGCCCGCTGCGCGAGGCGTTCGACCGCCTCGGCGAACGAGAGGTGCTCGATCCGCATGACGAAGTCGATGGTGTCGCCGCCGACACCGCACCCGAAGCAGTGATAGAGCCCGCGCGCGGGCGTCAGGTGGAACGACGGGCTCTTCTCGTCGTGAAAGGGGCAGAGCCCCTTGAGCTCGCCGCCGCCCGCCGACCGGAGCTGCACGTAGTCGCCGACGACCGCCTCGATCGGGGACGCCTCGCGCACCCGCGCGATGTCCTCGTCGGGGATCCGGGCCATCCGGGCGACGCACCTCCCTGCCTTGCTACACGGCAAAGCCCGCCGCAAGCGGGCGGGCCGTTCTCATAATTATAATGATCGCCCGAACGCTGTCAAGGGTTCCCAGCCCAGCACGCGGACCGCGGTGTCGAGCGCGAACCGGTCGGTCATGCCCCCGACGTACGCCACCGCCGCGCGGACCGTGTCGTCGGTCTCCTGCACCGGGTGCGCGGCGAAGTGCTCGACCAGCGCTTGGAGCACCGCGGCGACCGCCGCGCCCTGCGCAACGGAGGCCGGGCGCGTGTAGATGCGGTCGTAGTCGAAGGCCCGGAGCGCCGCGAGCGCCGCCGCGGGTTCGGCCCGCATGCCGACGACGCCGGTGCCCCTGATGCAGTCGACGAGCGCCCCGACGAACGTCGCGAGCTGGTCCTTGCGCGTCCGACCGCAGACGGCGGCGATCGCGTCGGGGACGTCGTCGGGGGTGACGATCCCGGCGCGGACGGCGTCCTCGAGGTCGTGCGCGGTGTACGCGCAGCGGTCGGCCCAGGACACGACGGCGGCCTCGGGCGTCGCGGGGGCGGGGCGCGACCAGGAGTGGTTGCGGATGCCGTCGAGGGTCTCGGCACAGAGGTTCAACGGCGCCAGCGTCACGTCCGCACCCCACGGTGCGTGGTCGAACCCCTCGGGCAGGAACGCCGCGAACGCGTCCTCGCTGGCGTGCCCGCCCGGCCCGTGGCCGCAGTCGTGGCCGAGCGCGATCGCCTCGGTGAGGGCGGTGTTGAGGCCGGTGGCGCGCGCGACGCTCACCGCCACCTGGGCGACCTCGAGCGCGTGGGTGAGCCGGGTGCGCTGGTGGTCGGCCGGAAAGACGAACACCTGGGTCTTGCCCGCGAGGCGCCGGAAGGCGCTGCTGTGCAGGACCCGGTCGCGGTCGCGTTCGAAACAGGTGCGCTCGGGGTCGGGCGCCTCCTCGACCGCGCGCCGCCCCGCGCCCTCGGCGCGAGTCGCGCCGGGCGCGAGCAGGCGGGCTTCGAGGTCCTCGCGGGCGCGCCGGTCGAGCCGGTCGGCCGCGACGGCGAGCGGCGGGCCGTCGTGGGCGACGACGACGCCGTCGGACCCGGGTTCGCGGTGCGTCGTCGCGACCCAGGCGTGCTCGCGTGCGCTGACGATCATGCGTTCATCGTGCCCCATCGGTACGACACCCGGCGGGTGCCCGGCTCCCGGTCGCGGGCTTACACCGTTGTGTGCGGGATCCGTCTGCCTAGAGCCGATAAATCCCGCACACAACGGCTTCCAGCTGGGTACGGCACCGGGAGCAGCTGGGCATAAGGCCGCTCCCGGTGCCGTACAACGTGCGGAGTCCTCCCCTGGCTCCGTCAGCTGGTGACGCGGCGTCAGTGCGTGACGCGGCGGCGGAGCGCCAGCGCGGTGCCCGCGAGACCGAGCAGCACGAGGGCCGTCGCCGGAACCGCCTCCGGCAGGCCGGTCGCCGCGAGGCTGCTGCCGCCCGCGCGGGTCGGCGGGTCGACGTGGGTGGGCGGCGCCTGGACGTGTGACCCGGGACGCTTGGCCTTGACCGGGAACGCGGCCGGACCGGACGACTGCTTCGCCCAGTACACCTGGCGCGGGTCGCCCTCGCGGCCGTCGTCGGTCCACGCCACCTGGGCGAGACCGTCGGGCCCGATGGCCATCTCGAAGAAGTCGCCGAGCGTGCGGCTGCCGCCGCCGAGACCGTTCGGTGCGAGCTGGCAGAGCGTGCCGTGGAGGCAGATGTCGCCACGGTGCATCGGGTGGTCGGACACCCGGCTCCGCGCGATCTGCGGGTGCTCGCTCGCGGCGTCGCGGACCTGCGCCATGTTGATGTACCAGAGCGCGTCCTTGTCGTCGGTGTTCGCGGCCTTGTCGGTCTCGATCCAGGCGAAGTCGACGACTCCGGGCGACACCGAGGCGCCGGTCGAGAACACCGTGGCGCCCTCGGGGATGGGGTTGTCGTCGAGCTTGACCGGCGCGCTCCACGTCGCCGCGTGGTCGGTCGAGTAGGCGTAGTACGTGTGGTAGTGGCCGCCGACGCTCGAATTGAAGATGACGTACACGTTGCCCGCGGGGTCGATCAGGCCCCAGGGGAATCCGGAGGCGACGTACTCGCCGTCGATGACCATGCCGTTGATGACGACGGCGTACTTGTTCGTCCACGTCGTGCCGTCCTCGCTGTGCGCGACGACGAGACCGCGCGGGTTGCCGAAGCCGGCGGTGCTGGTGCCGTTGGTGGCGGCGTCGCTGATGCCGTAGACGACGTAGAGCTCGCCGGTCTTCTGGTCGACGAGCATCGGGCCGCTGAACGTGTTGTAGTCCTGGTCGGCGAGGCACGCGGTGTCGCCGGGCTTCGCGACGGCGTTGGGCGTGCAGGCGAGCTGGTCGGCGGAGTTCACCGCGGTCGGGACCTGGCTCCACGTCGCGCCCTTGTCGGTGCTCTTGACGTAGAACTCACCCTCCTCCGCGATGCCGTGGTAGACGTGGTAGAGGACCGGCTCGCCCCCGTCGAACGACGCGAACCACTGGCGGTCCTGCTCCGGGCCGGCGTCACCACCGCGCGTCCACGTCTTGCCGAGGTCCTTCGACGTGTGGACGTACGACGTCGAGATCGCCAGGTCGGAGTTGACCAGCGTGCCGTCGGGCAGGAAGTGGATCTCGCAGTCGCCGCCGCCAGTACCGTCCTCGACGCCCGTCGTGCTGTTGCGGAACGAGTGGCCGTCGTCCTGGGACACCCACATCTCGGTGCCGGGGCCGCCAGGCGAGCAGACGACGATGTTGCCCGACTTGTCGATCGACACCGACGGCTCGGTGTAGCTCGACGTGTCGGCAACGGCGCGCTGCCGCCAGGTGAAGCCGCCGTTCGTGGCGGCGTCAGCGGGGGCCAGCGCGGCGAGGCCGGTGACGGACGCGCCGATCATCGCGAGGCCGAGGAGACGAACACGGGTCATGACGAGGGGGCCCTTCCGGGTCGGGGAGCTTCGTTCTCCTTCGACCCGGCGGCTCGATCACCTGCACCGCGCGACCGCCTCCCTGAGCCGCAGCAGGCGCCGGAGGATGTCCTCGTCCGGCAGGTCGTCGATCGGGTGCCCGCCGCGCCGGGCGAGCGCCCGAGCCTCGGCCACGACCTCGACGACTGCGTCGACGTACGGGTCGACCGCACTGGTGCTGGCGGCCTTGCTCATCGCGTCCTCCTCGGGGTCAGAGCCGCTGGCGGTGCAGCAGCCGGGTGGCGCCGGCGCGCCAGTGGTTGTCGGCGCAGGGCGTGTAGTGGGTCCACTGCGCGCCCTGGAGGCGCGCCATACAGTCGGCAGCGCGCTCGGCGCCGAGCATCCGGTCGCCGCGGCCGAAGTACCCGCCCATCGCGTCGAGCGCGGCGGTCACGTCGCCGCCGTACGCGGCGACCGAGAGGACGTGGCTCCACTCGTGGACGGCGACGTCGTAGAGCCGCGCAGCGGGGACCTGCGGGCCGATGTAGATCCGACCCGTCGCGAGCTCCGCGGTGCCCCAGTGACCGTCCGAGCTCGCGACGAGCCCGCGGGCGCCCCTGCCGTGCCAGGTCGGGCAGCGCACGATCGCGCGGGTGAGCGCGAGCCACGACGGGGGCCCGGGCGGGGCCGGCCGGACCGGCGCGGGGGTCCGGGGCGGGGGTCGGGTCACCCGCGACCGGGCGACCGGGACGGTCCGCGGCCGAGCCCGCCGGGCCCGACGGACCGTCCGGGGGGCGGTCCGGACGACCGGCGCGACGCGGTGCGAGCGCGCCACGGACCGCTCCTGGGCAGCGGGGGCAACCGCCCCGGAGACGACGAGGCGCTCGGCGCGGTACGGCGGCGGGGCACCGCCCTCGGTCAGCGAGACGAAGACTCCGACCATCAACAAGGTTCGCGAACCACGGGTCATGGTGGCTCCTCAAGAATGACTAAAAGTCAGCGAATTGCCTGACCGGAGGCGATACGGATACGACACTTCCGGTCATGGGAGGAAAGGGGGCGCGGGGCGTGGAGCCGGGCGAGCAGCTCCGGGCACTGCGCGCGACCCGCGATCCGCGCCAGCGGGTCGCGCTGGCGACGGAGCTGCTCGAGGACCTGCGGGTCGTGGAGCTGCGGGTCAGCGAGCTCCGCGATGCCGCGATCGTCCGGCTACACGACCTCGGCGCGAGCTATCAGGAAATCGCGACGGTCGCCGGTCTGACTCGCGGGCGGGTGGCCCAGGTCATCCAGCGGTGTCGGAACGACGCTGGGTGAGTGCGTGGCTCGGACGGCGTTGGTCATGGCCGCTCCCTGCGTATAGGGCCCTATACGGGCTTGGCAGAGTTATCGGCGGGCCGCGAGCCCGACTTTCGTATCAAGGCGTGACATCGCGTGAAATCACACGAATGGCGTACGGGTGTACTCCCGCAAGCCGCCGGTCGAGACGTCCCGCCAGACCTCGGTCCGCGCGTAGCCGGTCGTCCGGAGCGTGGCGCCGACCGGGTCGAGCGCGGCCGGGCCGACGCCGCGCAACGCCATGACCCAGACGTGCCGCGCCTCGGGGTGCGCGGCGAGGAACGGCGCCAGCCGGTCCGCGTCGGCGCCGGTCGCCGCGAGCACGATGGTGCGTTCGGGAGGGATCCGGACCCCCGAGCCGTCCGCGCGGAACCCCATGTAGTAGGCCCAGCCCTTCGCGGCCATCGGGTGTACGAGCACGACGACGTCGCCGTCGGTCGCGCGGTGGCGCGCCGTCTCGACGAACGCCCGCATCGTCGTCCCGAACGCCGGCCGCTCCCCCTCGACGCGCACGGTCGCGACCTGGCGGGCGCCGACGAACGCGACCAGCCCGAAGGCCGCCAGGCCCGCG
>CBQZLL010000218.1:0-5239 GCA_967749945.1 uncultured Frankiaceae bacterium | reverse complement strand
GCCGCTCGCCGTCACCGGCAACGGCGGCGTCGCGCTCTGCGTCGAGGTCGACCCCGCGCGCGCCGAACGCCGTCGCGAGAATGCGTACCTCGACGAGATCGCCGACTCGCTCGACGATGCGCTGAGCCGTTGCGCCGCAGCGGTTGCGGACGGCCGCGCGCTCTCGGTCGCGGTCATCGGCAACGCGGCCGAGGTGTTCCCCGAGATCCTGCGGCGCGGCGTCGCGGTCGACGTCGTCACCGACCAGACTTCCGCGCACGACGCCCTCAACGGCTATATCCCCGCCGGTGTCACGCTCGAGGACGCGCTCGCGTTACGGCACGACAAGCCGAACGAGTACGTCGAGCGCGCCCGCGAGTCGATGGCCGTGCACTGCCGCGCGATGCTCGGCTTCCAGGACGCGGGCGCGGTCGTCTTCGACTACGGCAACGGCCTGCGCGGCCAGGCCCGCGACGCGGGCGTCGAGAACGCGTTCGACTACCCGGGGTTCGTCGCGGCGTACGTCCGGCCGCTGTTCTGCACCGGCACCGGGCCGTTCCGCTGGGCACTGCTGTCCGGCGACCGGGCGGACCTGGAAGCGACCGACGACGCGATCCTCGCGGCGTTCCCCGACCGGGACGACCTGCACCGCTGGATCGCGTTCGCCCGCGAGAAGGTCAAGGGCCAGGGCCTGCCGAGCCGGATCTGCTGGCTCGGCTACGGCGAGCGCCACGTCGCGGGTGAGGCGTTCAACGACCTCGTCGCGCGCGGCGTGGTGACCGCCCCCGTCGTCATCGGCCGCGACCACCTCGACGCGGGTTCGGTCGCCAGCCCCGAGCGCGAGACCGAGGCGATGCGCGACGGCACCGACGCGGTTGCCGACTGGCCAATCCTCAACGCGTTGCTCAACACCGCGTCCGGCGCGTCGTGGGTGTCGGTGCACCACGGCGGCGGTGTCGGCATCGGCAAGTCCATCCACGCCGGCGTCGTCGTCGTCGCGGACGGGACGCCCGACGCCGCGGCACGCCTCGAACGCGTCCTCACCAACGACCCCGGCACCGGCGTCCTCCGGCACGCCGACGCCGGGTACGACACCGCGCTCGACACCGCGCGCGACGTCGGCATCCGCATCCCGCTCGAACCCGGTACCGGAGCGCCGGCCTGGCAGCGACGGTGACGGCGGACCTCGTCGTCCGCCGCATCGGCCGCTTGCTGCCGATGTCCGGGGACCTGGTCGAGGACGCGGCGCTCGTCGTCCGCGACGGCGACGTCACCTGGCTCGGCCCGGACGCGGCGCTGCCGGCCGGATTGCCCGAGGCGCCCGAGCTCGACGCCGGCGGCGCGTGCGTCGTCCCCGGGTTCGTCGACCCGCACACGCACCTGGTCTGGGCGGGCAGCCGCCGCGACGACTTCGTCGGGCGCCTGGCGGGGGAGCCGTACACGCCGGGCGGCATCCACTCGACCGTCCGGCAGACTCGCGCGGCGACGGACACCGACCTCGCCGCCCTCGTCGCCGGTCGCGTCGCGGCGATGTGGGCGAACGGCACGACGACGGTCGAGGTCAAGAGCGGCTACGGCCTGACGCCCGCCGACGAGCGACGACTGCTCGACGTCGCGGCGGCCGTCACGACCGAGGTGACCTACCTCGGCGCGCACGCCGTGCCGCCCGACCGCGACCGCGACGACTACGTCGCCGAGGTCATCGCGACCCTGCCCGACGTGCGCGCGCGGTGGTGCGACGTGTTCTGCGACGACGGCGCGTGCACCGTCGACGCGGCGCGCCGCAGCCTCACCGCGGCGCGCGCGGCGGGGCTCGGCCTCCGGATCCACGCGGAGCAGCTCGCGCGGACCGGCGCGGCCGAGCTCGCGGCCGAGCTCGGTTGTGCGAGCGCCGACCATCTCGACTACCTCGACGCGGCGGGGGCCGCCGCGCTGGCGGGCGCGGGCGTCGTCGGCGTGCTGCTGCCCGCGTGCGCGCTGACCATGCGGCACGGCCGGTGGGACGCGGCGCGGGTGCTCCGCGACGCGGGCGCGACGATCGCGCTGGGCACCGACTGCAACCCTGGAACGTCGTGGTGCGAGTCGATGCCGTACGCCGTCCAGCTCGGTTGCCTCGGCTACGGGCTGTCGGTCGCGGAGGCGTTCCGGGCCGCGACGGCGGGCGCGGCACGGGCACTACGGCGCACCGACGTCGGCCATCTCGGTGTCGGCGCGCGGGGCGACCTCGCGGTGCTCGACGCGGACCACGAGGCCGACGTCGTCGCGCACCTCGGCGCGCGCGCCGTACGCCGCACCGTCATCGGCGGGACGCTCCACCTTCCGTGATCTTGGCGAGGTTTCGCACGCATACGGTGCGAACCATCGCCAAGATCACGAGTTCGTGGAGCCCCTTGGCGCCGACGACGACGAAGACCCCCGGGCGGGAGGACCGGGGGTCTTCGTCGCGTTCGTGTGGTGGCGGGCTACGACGCGTTGTCGGGGTCCGACCAGAGCAGCAGCGCGAGCTCGGCGTCGACGTCGAGGTACTGGCCCTCGGCGCCGGTCGGCACGGCGGCGTACGAGCGGGTGAGGAACTCGACGAGCTCGGTCAGCGACACCTCGAACAGCGCCTCGCCCGACGGGCTCGACAGCGCGAGGCAGACGGCCGCGTTGCCCGCGGACCTCGTCGGCCAGACCTTGACGTCGCCCT
This sequence comes from uncultured Frankiaceae bacterium, assembly GCA_967749945.1. Lineage (GTDB taxonomy): Bacteria > Actinomycetota > Actinomycetes > BP-191 > BP-191 > BP-191. The sequence goes on along the minus strand of CBQZLL010000218.1, from coordinate 2,571 downwards.
CGCCGACGAGGCGGGTGACGCCGTCGGTCAGGAGCTGGCGGGCGAACCGCCACTCGACGGTCCCGCGCTCGCCCCCGGTGTGGAATGTGACCTGGACGGCGTAGGGGTCGGCTGCGTCGTAGGTGATGCTCGCGAGGACCGGCAGGGACGCGGTCCCGGGGACGACGAGACGCAGGTCGAGGTCCGCGGTGACGGCGGCGGGACGAGTGTTCATCGACTGGGTAACCCTTTCAGCGGCCGGGGTGGTTCGGTTGTCAATGGAACGACGCCCAGCCCCTGTGGTGACGCTCCCGGCCCGCCCCTACGCTTGGTCCGTCCCATCCGATTCGACCTCGACGCCGAACTACCTGCTGTGAGGACCGCACTAATGAGTCAGACCCAGGGCTACGCCGCGCTGGAGGACGTGGCGCTGTGCGCCTTGGTCAGCGAGGGTGACGGCTCAGCCCTCGAGGCGCTCTACGGCCGGTACGGGCGGATTTCGTACGCTCTGGCCCGCCGGATCATCGGGGACGAGCAATTCGCGCAGGACGTCGTCCAGGAGGTCTTCCTCACGGTCTGGCGGGACGCGACGCGTTACGACGCCGCCCGCGGGGGCTTCTCGACCTGGCTGCTGACCATGACCCACCACAAAGCGGTCGACGCCGTACGCCGCGAGGAGAGCCTGCGCAAGCGGCGCGCTCCCGTGGACGAGATCGACCTGACCGGAGCGGACTCGCCCGACGTCGACGACGAGGTCTGGACGCTGCTGCGCCGCGACCGGGTGCGGACCGCCCTCGGCGAGCTGCCCGCGGTCCAGCGCGAGGTGCTCGGCCTGGCCTACTTCGGCGGTTACACCCAGCGCGAGATCGCCAAGATCACGGACACGCCGCTCGGCACCGTGAAGACCCGGATGCTCTCGGCGATGCGCAAACTGCGCGACGAGCTCGAGCTGCCGCTCGACAGCGAGCCAGGGCGAGGCGACCGATGATCAGCGACCACGATCCCTGGGCGGAGCTCGCCGCCGGCCATGCGCTCGGCGCGCTGGAGCCCGAGGACGAACAGGCGTTCCTCGACCACCTGCGCGGCTGCGACCGCTGCGCCCGCGAGCTCGCCGGGTTCCACGACGTCGGCGCGCACCTCGCGTACGCGGCCGACGCCGCGACGCCCCCGCCCGACCTCGGCCGCCGGATCCTCGACGCCGCCTCGGCCGAACGCCCCGCCGTCTTCGCTCCCGCGCCGCCCGCCGTGCCGCGCGGGGCGCGGGTCGGGGCGGTGGGGGCGCGGCGGTGGGGGGGGGCGCCCTGGGGGGGCGCGGCGGGGGGGGCGGGCGGCGGGGGCGGGGGGGCCGCGGCCGTCGTGCTCGGCTTCGGCGCATGGAACGTCACCCTGCGCGCCGACAGCCAGGCCAAGCGCGAGGCGATCGCCCGGCGCAACGCCGCGCTGCGCTGCCTCGGCGCGCCCGACACGGCGACGTACCGGCTCACCTCGACCGGTGCGGACCGCGCGACGGCGTGCCTCGACGGCGCGGACGCGTACCTCGTCGTCGACCACCTCGACCCGACCTCGCCGTCGTCGGCGTACGTCCTGTGGTGGGTCGACCGCGACCGCGGGCCGCACGCGGTGAACCGGTTCGACGTGTCGTCGGACGGGACGGCGGTGTTCGAGATCCCGCTGCCGGTCCGTCCGGACGACGTGACGGCGATGGCCGTCTCCCTCGAACCGCGCCGCGGCGACCTGCCCACCGCGCCGACCCGCCAGATCGTCGCGGGGACCGCGCGGACGTAGGGCTCCGTGGGAGCATTCCGCGCATGGACGAGACGGTCGCCCCAGCCGATCCCTACGCCGGGCTGCTCACCGAGCTGCGGGGCCCGGTGGCGTCGATCCAGAGCTACGTACGCACCCTCATCGCCCGCGACGAGGACCTGTCGCCGTCGGCTCGATCGACGATCCACCAGGTGATCCTCCAGCAGGCGCAGCGACTCGACGGGTTCGTCGACGATGTCGTGCTGTACGTGCGCCTGCTCGGGGGCGGCGTCGCGACCGAGAGCGAGCCGCTCATGCTCGCGTCGGTCGTCGAGGAGGTACGCCACCACCTCGGCGAGGCCGACCGGGTCGAGGTCACCGGCCACGACGCGGTCGTCCATGCCGACCGGTCCGCGCTGGCCGCCGCCCTGCGCCGGCTCCTCAGGAACGCCCTCGTCTACGGCCCGCGGCACGGCACCGTCGTCGTGGACGTCGCCGTCCGCGGCCCGTGGGCCGAGATCACCGTCAGCGATCGGGGCATCGGGATCCCGACCGACCGGCACGGCGAGGCGCTCGACCCGTTCACCCGCGCCCTGCACCCCGACGAACGCCGCCGCGACGGCGTCGGGCTCGGCCTCTCGGTCGCCCGCGAGCTCGTCCGCCTGCTCGGCGGCGAGGTCGTCTTGCGCGACAACGACCCCGGTCTCACCGTCGTCGTCCGCGTGCCCGCGGACGGAGCGGTTGTGTAGCATCCTCGCGGTCGAGGGCGTATAGCTCAGTGGGAGAGCGCTTCGTTCACACCGAAGAGGCCCCTGGTTCGAAACCAGGTACGCCCACCCTCGAGACTCA
>CBQZLL010000217.1:0-5251 GCA_967749945.1 uncultured Frankiaceae bacterium | reverse complement strand
AGATCGTGATCTGCTAGCGCGCCCAACGTCGTGATCTTGGCGCGGGTCTGCACGCATACGGTGCAAACCCTCGCCAAGATCACGTAAGGTTGGAGCGGCGCGGGCGGGCCGGCCTAACGAGCGCGGCGGGTGAGCCGGTCGCGGTCGAGCAGGATCACCGCGCGCCCGTCCACCCGCAGCCAGCCGCGGGTCGCGAAGTCGGCGAGCGCCTTGTTCACCGTCTCCCGCGACGCGCCGATGAGCTGCGCGAGCTCCTCCTGGGTGAGGTCGTGCTCGACCCGTACGGCGTCGCCGTCCGCGGGCTCGCCGAAGCGCTCGGCCAGTCCGAGCAACGCCTTCGCGATGCGCCCGGGCACGTCGGTGAAGACGAGGTCGGCCATCGCCTCGTTCGTCTGGCGGAGGCGTACCGCGAGCGCCCGCAACAGGTCGAACGACACCTGCGGGTGCTCGCGTAGCCACCTGGTGAAGTCGGCCTCGCCGAGCGTCGCGAGCGCGGAGTCGACAACCGCCGTCGCGGTCGCGCCGCGCGGCTGCGCGTCGAAGATCGAGAGCTCGCCCAGCAGGTCGCCCGGGCCGAGGATCGCGACGACGTTCTCCCGCCCGTCGGACGCGGTGCGGCAGATCTTGATCTTGCCCTCGACGACGACGTGCAGCGCGTCGCCCGGGTCGCCTTCGCGGAACACGTCCTCCCCGCGCGGGACCCGCTGGCTGCTCACCCGGCCCGCGAGCGCACGCCAAGCCGCGTCGTCCAGGCCGGCGAACAGCGGCGCTGCCCGGAGCAGCTCGTCCATGGGGTGAGCCTAGGGCGTGACGGCAGCCGCGCGGAGATCCGCCGCGCCCGCCCGAGGCTACTGGTGAGTAGCGGCGCCGCGGTTCACCAGTTCGCGCTCAGCCGCGAGCCGCTACTCACCAGTAGCGAGAACACTAGAGTCGCGTCATGAAAGCAGTGGTGTACCGCGGCGAGCACGACGTCCGGGTCGAGGACGTGCCCGAGCCCACCCTCGTCGCGCCTGACGACGCGATCGTCAAGGTGCGCAAGGCCGCGATCTGCGGCAGCGACCTGCACTTCTACAACGGCCGGGTACCCGGCGTGTTCGAGGGCGCCGTCGTCGGGCACGAGTACGTCGGGACAGTCGTCGCGACCGGCGACGAGGTCACCAGGTTCAGCGCCGGTGACGACGTCGTGGGGTCGTTCCAGATCGCGTGCGGGGCGTGTCCGGCCTGCCAGGCCGGCCGCTACAACCACTGCGACGACCTCGGCGTTCTCGGCTACGGCATCTTCGTGGGCGACCTCGCCGGGTCGCAGGCCGAGTATGTCCGCATCCCCCATGCCGACCTCAACCTGCACGCCGTCCCGGCGGGGCTGACCCCGGAGCAGGCGCTGTTCGCGGGCGACATCCTCACGACCGGCTGGTACGCCGCGGGCATCGCGCCCGTCTCCCCCGGCGACGACGTCGTCGTCGTGGGCGCGGGTCCGGTGGGGACGTTCGCCGCGATGGCCGCGCGGGCGATGGGCGCCAAGCGGGTCGTCGCGATCGACATGGTCGCGTCCCGGCTGACGCTCGCCGAGTCGCTCGGCGCGATCGCCGTCAACAGCGCGGAACGGTCGCCGTGCGTCGCGGTCGAGGACATCCTCGGCGGCCACGGCGCGGACGTCGTCATCGAGACCGTCGGCCTGCCGCCCGCGCTCATCACCGGCATCGAGTGCGTCCGCGCCGGGGGAACGGTCTCCGTCATCGGCGTGCACACCGAGTTCGAGTACCCGATGCCGCTCGGCAACCTGTTCACCCGCAACGTCACCCTGCGCTTCGGCGGCTCGTGCAACGTGCAGGGCTGGTGGGACCAGGCGCTCGCCGCGATCGCGTCGGGGCAGGCCGACCCGACGGTGATCGTGAGCCACCGGATGGCGTTGGCGGACGCGCCCGAGGGCTACCGCCTGTTCGAGGCCAAGGAAGCTATGAAGGTCCTCCTCGACGTCGCGGACTAGGGCCTAGCTCAGGACGCGCATGACCGCGCGGACGTACGGCTTGCGCAGCTGCCGCACCAGCGTCGTCTCCCCCGCGACGAGCCGCGAGAACAACCGCCAACCGCCGGGCACCGAGGCGAGGAAGCCGTGGAACACCTGACGGTTGCGCGCGAACGCCGCGAGGAACGCCCGCCCCGCCGCCATCTCGGGTTCGAGCTCCGTCGCGACGAACGCGTCGTACGCCGCGAGGTCGCCCGACGCGGCGGCCTCGCCCGCGGCGCGACCGGACCGCAGGGCGAACGAGATGCCCTCCCGGGTCCACGGGTCGAGCAGCCCCGCCGCGTCGCCCGCGACGAGCACCCGCCCGCGCCGTACCGGCGACTCCGGCTCGCGGCAGCGGGTGAGATGTCCGGAGAACGTCTCGGGCTCGACGCCGCCGAGGCCGATCCGGTCGACGAACGCCGCGTAGTACGCGCGCATCGCATCGCCCTCCTCCCGCGGCCCGATGACGCCGACCGTGAGCAGCGAGCCCTTCGGGAACACCCAGGCGTACGACCCCGGGACCGGCCCCCAGTCGATGTGCGCCCGGCCGCGCCAGTACGCCGCGCGCTCCGGCGGCGTCGCGAACTCCCCTTCGAGACCGACGTCGACCTGGGCGAGGCGGACGCCGACGTACCCGCCCGACCGCCCGCCCGTCCCGTCGGCACCGACGACGGTGCCCGCGCGGACGACCTCGCCCGTCGCGAGCGTGACCCGCACCGACCCGCCGTCGTCGGCGAGCGAGCGCACCGCGACGCCCGTGCGTAGCTCGGCACCAGCGGCGACCGCGCGCGCGACGAGGGCCGCGTCGAAGTCGGCGCGCATGACGAGCCGGAACACCGGGCGGCCGGACCGCGCGCGGCGGGTGTAGCGCTGCCGCCCGTCCTTGGTGAACGTCATCCGCGTCACCGCGTCGCGGGTGAGCGGCCCGAGATCGAGGTCGGCGTACTGGGTGGAGAGCCCGATCAGGCCGCCGCCGCAGCACTTGTAGCGGGGGACACCGGCCCGGTCGACGAGCACGGTGCGGGCTCCGGCGGAGGCTGCGGCGTGCGCCGCGGCAGCGCCGGCGGGGCCGGTACCGACGACGAGGACGTCGTACCCGGCATCACTCACGGGCGACCCGCTCCCGGACATAGAGGTGCTCGGGCGTCGCCGACGGGGGACGCGGCGACGCCCGAGCGGTGGAACCATACCTGACGTAGGGGGGCAAGGGAAATAGGTCGGGCCAGATAGGTGAGTACTACTGCTCCGTTCGGCCTAACAGCTCCTACCGGAGCGTGAGCTGCCTCGACAGGAGGCCGGCACGGGCGCGGCGCTCGTCGTCGGTCAGCGCGCGCGGCGCGCCGACCGTGGCCTCGATGCGCTGCCACAGCGCCGCGGCGGGCGCCTCGACGTCGGCCGCCGGCATGTCATGCGGCAGGTCCCATACCGGCACGAGCAGGCCGTGCGCGCGGAACGACCCGACGTACTTCGTCCCCTCGCCGAGGCCGAGCTCGCGGGCGGCGGCGAGGACAGCGAGCGCGTCGAGCGCGGGCTCCTCGTCGTACGGCAGCGCCCACCGCAGGTGGGCCTTCTCCTTCATCCGGCACCAGTACGCGGACGCGACCGAGACGAGCCGCGCGGTCGGGATGACGGCGGCGTTCGCGCGCTCCATCGACTCGGCGATCTCACCGCTCGGATCGGCCACACCGTCGAGCCAGAAGCCGAACCCTTCGTGGACCTCGACCGCGAGCGGCGCTGGGTCGACGAGGTCCTGGATCCGGGGGGTCAGACCGGGCTCGATCGTCGTGATCGCGGTGCCCGGCTCGGCCTCGAGAGCCAGCGTCAGCGCCGCGCCGAGGTCGGCGGCGATGTCGCCGGAACGACCCGGCACCTGCATTCCGAGGAACACCGAGCCGTCCGCGCGCCGCAATGCGGGCCAGGCCATCGGCAGCACCGTCGCGAGCGTCGCGGTCCGGCCGTCGGAGAGCGTCAAGGCCGCGGTCGCCGCAGGTACGACCTCGCGCAGCATCACCCACTCGGGCTCGTCGACCCGGCCGGCGAACGGCCGCGCGACGAATGCGCGGTCGGCCTTGCCCGAGCCGTGGCACGCCTTGTAGCGCCGGCCCGACCCACAGGGGCACGGCTGCCGGGCGCCGACGACGGGAACGTCCGCTGCGGGGGTCACGGCGCGCAGCCTAGGGCATGTCTCCAGGGGCATCCGGGTAACGTCGGCGGCGTGACGTCCGGACGGCACCGCAGCCTGTTCGTCCTGGTGCTCACGCTCGGGACCGCCGCGGTGCTGACGCGGCTCGCGTTCCGCGCGCCGTACGGCTCCGACCGGGTCACCCACCTCACGTACGCCCTCGCCGGTGTCCTCGTCGCCGGCAGCGTGCTGTCGGGCGGGATGCCACGCGGGCACCGGCGCGGGCGGCACCCGGTGCTCGGTCCGGTTTTCACGGCGTTCGTGCTGTTCGCCGTGTTCGCGGTGCTCGCCTGGCTCGCGCACGTCGTACCGCCCGTGCACCACGCGGCGCGGACGCTGCTCCGCTACGGCGACGCCCGCCACGGCTTCTCGGCTTGGCTCGCGCCGCTCGTCGCGGGCGCGGCGGAGGAGGTGTTCTACCGGGGCGCGCTGTTCGAACGGGTGCGCGCGGCCGGTCTGCACGACGACGACCGCGCACGTCCTCGCGACGCTCCCCACGGCGAACGTCGCCCTGACCGTCAGCGCCGTGATCCTCGGCATGTTCCTCGGGAGCAGTCGCCGGACGAGCGGCGGCTGGTGGGCGCCCGCCGCGACGCACGTGGTCTGGACGCTCCTCGTCCTCGCCTGGCTGCCGCGATGAGTCGCCGCACGAGGTTCACCCGTTCGAGTGTGTTCGGTGCCTCCGAACCGGGCATTCCACCTGGCGTGAGCGCTACCAGCCTGCGTGACCAGACCCACCTCGTCTACCGCTTCGACGCCGGGTCGGACGGTGCGGTCTGGCTAGCCCGCCAGCTCTGCGAGCAGTGGCTGCGGCAACGACACGTCCGCTCCGACGCGATCCCCGACCTGCTCCTCGTCACGACCGAGCTGTGCACCGGCGTCACCGGCGACGCCGTGCTCCGCGTCGGCGCCGAGGGTCACGACGTCGACGTCGAGGTGGAGTCGGCGGGCAACGCGTCCGTCGAGCTACCGGGCGACGACGACACGACCCGCCCGTCCCGCGGCGACCTGCGCCTCGCCGCCGCGCTCTGCGACGAGATCGTGCTGCGCGTCACGCCGGA
>CBQZLL010000216.1:0-5309 GCA_967749945.1 uncultured Frankiaceae bacterium | reverse complement strand
CTATCCGCGACGACGACAACGCCGCGAGGCGCCGTCCTGGGCGTCGCGCAGCAGGTCACGGGGTTTGGGAGACACGCCCTAGAGGCAGGAATGCACCGCCGCGTCCCGAACGTAGTTTCCCTCGCCTGCCGACTGGGCAAGAGGCGAGCAGTCCAGTGGGACAGGGGCTAACTCGGGGTTGCGTTATCTGCTCTTGCCCGTTCGTGCGTTGCCGCGGACGGGCCATTCGGCACCGCCGTCCGATCCGTCCGGGGGGGTGGCGCCTTTGCGTGCGCCCGATGCCATCGGGCTGCCGGAGGGCGCGCTGTGCCACTGGGTCGAGGTCGCCCGGCAGTGCCTCGACGCGTGCCTCGTGGTCGACGCCACCGGGATCGTCGCAGCCGTCTCCCCCGCCGCGGCGAGCCTGCTCGGCTCGGGCGGCATGACAGGCCAGTCGCTCGATGCGGTGTTGCGCCTCGTCGACTACATCGACAACGCCCTCGAAGCGCAGGGCGCGGCCCGGCGCATCCCGCCGTTGATCGCACTGACGGAGAACGCGTTGAGCCGCGGTGTCATGCGGGTCCTCCGGCCGGACGGCGGGCGGCTGCTCATCGACGCGGTCGCCGCGCCGATCCACGACGGCGACCACCGGCCGGTCGGCTCGGTGTCGTTCCTCGCGGCGGTCTAGTAGGGCTTGGCGAAACGGCCCGGATCGGTTCGGACGCCCGAGAACTTCGTGATCTTGGCGAGGTTGTGCACCAGATGCGTGCAGAACATCGCCAAGATCACCAGATGTGGGCTGGCGAAGCACGCCGCGACGAGCGCTTCGCCAAGCCCTACTAGCTAGGGCACTAAAGCTTGTCCATGTCCTCGGGGGCCTCGGCGCCCATCGGGGCGTCGGGGCGGCGGTTCGGCGGGCGGATCGGCAGCAACGGCTCCGCCGACTGGCGGCGCGGCCCCGACCAGACGGCCGGTACGGCCTCGGTGATCCGGGCGAGCGCGTACAGCTCCGTCTCGTAGTTGACCCGCCAGCCGCGGAAGTGCGGCCAGGCGTCCTCGGCCGACCGCTCCATCGGGTAGCCGACGCGTTCCAGCCGCGCGATGCCACCGAGGAAGTCGTCGTACGTCAGCGCGATCGGCGCGCCCGGCAACGGGTCGGGGTCGAACGGGATGCCGAGCGCCGTGCAGACCTCACGGGCGCAGGTGAACCCCATCCGCAGGCACATCCGGGCCTCGCTGTGCCGCGCCGACGGGTTGAGCGCGAGGTGCATCGCCGCCGAGTCGAGGACGGCGAGCAGCCCGACGACCCACGACCGCATCGGGTGCGGCGAGCGGAACGTGATGAGCACCGGGTAGTTGGTGTGGCTCTCGGCGACGTCGGCGGCCCAGCGTTCCCAGTCGGCGTAGAACGCGGGGAGGTTGTCGAGCGTCGCGACGATCTGGTGCCGGGCGAGCAACTCTGCGCCCCACGCAGGCGCGCCCGCGCGGCTCTGCAACGTCGTGACGAGCGTCTCGCGCCGGTTGAACGCGCCGTACAGCGTCGGCAGGTAGGCGATCTGCAACGCGACGACGACGAGCCCCGTCGCGGCGGCGAAGAAAGCGATCGTCGTCGCGAGTGGCCGCGGCGTCGCGGTGCTGCCGAGGGTGAACACCGACGAGCCGCTCTCGCGGAACGCGTCGTACACCGACGACCCCGTCGCGCCCGCGAACATGAGGAGAAAGCCGCCGAGGAACAGCAGCACCCACACTCCGAGCAGGACGACGAGGATCGTCGGCCCCTGCGCGACGAGGATCGCGTCCTTGCGCTCGTACGCCGTGAAACGCGACGCGACGAAGTCGAACAGGCCGCGCACGACCGTGGTGACGGTCGCGGTGAGGCGCGACGTCAGTCCCCGCGGGATGACGAGGGTGCGCAGGACGCTGAGCCACGTCCCGAGGACGACGACGAGCCCGGCGGCGAACAGCAGCCCGCTCATCAGCAGTAGCTCCGGCACGGCGGCACCGCGGTGCCCGCCGCGGCGCGCGCGGACCGGACGGCGACGGCCGGGGACTTGTCGCCGCCGGCGCGCCACGAGTCGAGGTACGGCCACGGGTTGACCCAGCCGCGGCGGACCCACCACACGCCCGCGCGGGTCGGCCACGAGACGCCGAAGTGCAGGTGCGTCGCGATGCCGCGGGCCGACCCGGTGTTGCCGACCGAGCCGAGCCGGGTGCCGGCGCGGACCGTCGTGCCCGGGCGGATCCCCGCCGCGACCGCGGACAGGTGCGAGCCGTAGTAGCGGACGCCGTCGACGCCGACGACCGACACGGAGAGGCCGCCGCGGTCGGCGCCGCGGTTCGTCGCCGAGTCCCAGCGGTCGACGTACGCCACCTCGTCGACCCGGCCCGCGACCGGCGCGACGAACGCGCAGCCCTTGGCCGCGACGAGGTCCGTCGCCGGGTAGTCGTGGTGCGCCCGGGCGTACGAGGTCGTGCATCCGGCGATCGGGAACGCGTAGTCGTAGCGCGCGACCGCGGCTGGAGGCGACGCCGGATCTGGCGTCGGTGTCGGGCTCGCGGTGGTGGGAGTCGCCGTCGGGGTCGCAGTTTCGGTCGGCGACGGTGGCGTCGTCACCGCCCGTGCCGCCCGCGTCGGCGACGTCGTGCAGGCGGGCAACACGAGCAGCAGCGCGACAGCCGCCACCGGGAGCCTGACCATGCGGTCGAGCCTACGTGGCGAGCGCCGCGTACTGCCGCCGGGCCAGCGCGACCACCTCGGCGCCCGGCATCGACACGTCGTCGGTGAAGACGAGCAGCGCCGCGCGGGTGCCGCGGTACAGGACGACGACGCGCGCGTAGTGGCCGTCGCGGTCGCGCACCGTGTCGGTCAGCCCGCTGCTGCCGGGCACGCCCGTCACCGTGAACGGCTGGGGCTTGACCAGCAGCCGGGCCGTACGGCCGATGCCGCGCGCGTAGTCGACCGCGCCGCGCTCGGTCGCGAACTCGAGGACGACGACGTCGACGCGGTTGTCCTTCGGAGTCCGCCACGATCGTGACCAGCCGCGGGTGAAGCCGAGCGCGGTCAGCCCCGCGACCGCCGCGACGGGCTCGCCGGCCGACGCGGCGACGTAGGCGCCGCCGGGCGCGACGAGCAGCGCGGCGACGGCGCGTTGCTCCGGCGCGACGTCGAACGAACCGCGCTGCGCGAACGTCTCCGGCTCGCGGCTGCGTAGCCACACCGCGGTCACCCCGGACGACAGCACGGCGGAGAGCGCCGCGCCGACGACCGGCACCGGCCAGGTCCGCCGGCGGGTCACCAGGGCCACGCCCTAAGTCTCCGTGAGGAGGGCCACGGCGCGGGCGTTCGCCTCGGCGAGGACTTCCTTGACCGGGCGGTCGCGCTTCGCGGCGACGGTCGCGACGTCGTCGAACTCGGGTACGGCGTTGACGACCTCGCCGTCGAGCCGGGCGACCTTGACGCGGACCTGCGCACCGTCGGCGAGCGTCACGGTCTCGACCGAACGGTCGAGCGAGCGCTTGGTCACCACGCGTTCGCGCAGCCCGATCGTCGAGGTCTCGCGGAACAGCACGCGCCGCAACGCGTCGGCGTACGCCGCCTGCGTCAGCACCGACACAGTGACGGCCGGGCGGCCCTTCTTCATCTGGATCGGCGTGAGCCACGCGTCGGACGCGCCCGCCTCGAGGAGCGCCGAGATGACGCCGGGCCACAGCCGCGGGTCGAGGTCGTCGACGTTGGCCTCGAGGACGACGCCAGCGTCGGCCGAGCTGGCGCCCGCGACGGCGTCGCCGACGACGAGGCGCAGGACGTTCGGGACCTCTTCGAGGTCGCGGTCGCCCGCGCCCGTGCCGACCGCGGTGACGACGAGCTCGGGCATCTCGCCCCACGCCGTCACCGTGCCCGCGAGCAGCGCCGCGCCGGTCGGCGTGCAGAGCTCGAACGGCACACCGCCGCTGTACAACGGCGCGCCCTTGAGCAGCTCCAGCACCGCGGGCGTCGGCACCGGGATGAGGCCGTGCTCGCCGCGGGTCATGCCCATGCCGGTCGCGACCGCCGACGCGTGCATCTCGTCGAGACCGAGGTGGTGCAGTCCGGCCGCGGTGCCGACGATGTCGGCGAACGCGTCGAGCCCGCCGACCTCGTGGAAGTGCACGAGGTCGGGCGTCGTCCGGTGCACGGTCGCCTCGGCGAACGCGAGCCGCTCGAAGACGGCGAGGGCGCGGGTGCGGACCGGTAACGCGAGCGGCGCGGCTTCGAGGAGCTGCTTCACGTGCGGCCAGGTCCGGACGACGGTCGAGCGGGTGACGCGGACGTTGACCTTGGTCGCGCCGAGGCCGTGCCGGGTGACCTCGTCGACGGTGACCTCGACGCGTTCGACGCCGAGCGCGTCGACCGCGTCCTGGATGACGGACAGCGGAACGCCCGCGTCGACGAGCGCGCCGAGCATCATGTCGCCGGACGCGCCGGCGAGGCAGTGAAACCAGCCGATGCGCGTCATGCGCTCGCCTGGCGTCGCACGGCCGCCCGTCGGGCGACGCGCGCCGCGAACACCCCGGCGCCGAAGCCGTTGTCGATGTTGCAGACGGCGACGCCGGGCGCGCAGGAGTTGAGCATCGCGAGCAGCGCGGCGAGACCCTCGAACGACGCGCCGTACCCGACGCTCGTCGGTACCGCGACGACCGGCACGCCGACGAGCCCGCCGACAGCCGAGGGCAACGCGCCCTCCATCCCCGCGACGACGACGAGGCAGTCGGCGCGGTCGAGCTGCTCCTGCGCGGCGAGCAGGCGATGGATGCCCGCGACGCCGACGTCGGTGACACGTTCGACGGCGCTGCCGAAGACCCGCGCGACGAACGCCGCCTCGGTCGCCACGGGCTCGTCCGACGTGCCCGCGGTGACGACGGTGACGGTGCCGTGCGGTCGCGGCAACGGTCCCACGGCGACACATCCGCCGCCGGCTGCCGCCGCCGGCCACTCGGCGAGAACGGCCGCGACCGTCGCCTCGGTCGCCCGGGTCACCAGCGCGGGCCGCGCGCCAACCAGCGAACGGAGGATCGCGACGACCTGCTCAGGGGCCTTGCCCGCGCCGTACACGACCTCCGGGTCGCCGGTACGGACCGCGCGGTGCGCGTCGACCCGGGCGAAGCCGAGGTCGGTGTAGCCGGTGGCCGGGAGGGTGGCGATCCGGCGCACGGCGTCGTCGACCGTCGCGTCGCCCGCGGCGACGGCGGCGAGCAGCGCGCGCAACTCGTTCCGGTCCATGGTGTTTCCAGTCTAGAGACCGCCTCGACGCCCCGAGCCGTCGCGAGCCCCGATCCGGACGGCGGCCGGC
>CBQZLL010000215.1:0-5313 GCA_967749945.1 uncultured Frankiaceae bacterium | reverse complement strand
GAGCAGGTCGTCGTCGGCGAGCAGCCCGAGCTGCGTGGCGGCGTCGGTCACGGTGTCCATTGTGGTCCGGAGTACGTCGAGCACGTAACTGCCCGAACTTTCGTGATCTTGGCGAGGTTCTGCACGCATCCGGTGCAAACCATCGCCAAGATCACGAGAAACTAGTCAGCCGCCGCGCCCACCGCGATGGTCTCGTGCACTTGCTCGGCCCTGGCGCGCAGCGCCTTCTCCTCGTCGATCTGGTCCGCGATGCGCTCGTCGTCGCGCATCATCGAGTCGATGTCGGCGCCGGCGTAGTCGAGGACACCCATGTCGGCGTACGCCTGCTGGATCTTGTCGCCCCACAGGCCGATGTCCTTGACGATCGGCACGATGCGGGTGAAGAGCAGCGCGCGGTACGCCTTCATCAGCGGCGACTCCTCGACGTACTGCACGCACTCCTTGGCGTCGAACCCGAGCGTCTCCCACACCTCGCGACCCTGGAACCGGTCGCGCAGCAGATAGCAGCCCTCGACCACGAAGTCCTCGCGCTCCTCGCGCTCCTTCGACGAGAGCTCGCGGTACGCGTCCTTGAGCGCCAGCCGCCCGAACGCGACGTGCCGCGCCTCGTCCTGCATGACGTACGCGAGGATCTGCTTCGGCAACGGCGTCGTCGACGCCTCGCGGAACACGCCGAACGCCGCGAGCGCCACGCCCTCGATGAGGACCTGCATGCCGAGGTACGGCATGTCCCAGCGCGAGTCGGTGAGGGTGTCGTTGAGCAACGCCTGCAAGTGGACGTTGATCGGATAGACGAGGCCAAGCTTGTCCTGGAGGAACCGCGCGTACGTCTCGGCGTGCCGAGCTTCGTCCATGACTTGGGTAGCGGCGTAGAACTTCGCGTCCATGTCGGGCACCGACTCGACGAGCCGGGACGCGCAGATCGCGGCGCCCTGCTCGCCGTGCAGGAACTGGCTCCACTGCCACGACACCATGTGCCGCGCGAGCTCGTCGCGACCCTTCTGGTCGAGGCGCTCGTACGTCGGCGACCCGTAGAGCGGGCTCATCTCCTGCGGCATGCCGAGCGGGTTGCCGAGGTCGACGTCGAGCGACCAGTCGATGCGGGTGGCCGCGTCCCACTGCTTCGCCTTGCCCTTGGCGTAGAGGTCGAGCAGTCGCGCGCGCCCGTCGTCGTACTCCCAGGAGAAGTGCGCCGAGCCGGCCATCGGGACGTCCCAGCCCGCGGTCTCCGTCGGGAAGGCGTACCGGTCGTGGGTGCTCATCCTCTAGACCTTTCGACGACGCGCGCCGCGGCGGCCGCGACACGACGGGCGGCATCCGCGGGCGCGGTGCCGGGCAGCACGATGTACGACAGCGTGAGCCGGACCGCGACCTCGCCGACCTCGTCGGCGACAGTGGCGGGGACCTCGGGCCAGTGCTCGGCGAAGTGCGCGACCAGATGGTCCTTCGCGGCGGCGAGCACCGGCTCGGCCCGCGTCGTGATGTACGGCAGCAAGCCGCCGTCGTCGGTGAGGATCGCGCGGAGGAGCGGGTTGCCGCGAGCGGCCTGCAGCGCGAACGCCGTCGCCGCTTCGAGCGCTTGCGCGACGTCGCCGGTGTGGCCGGCCATCGCGCGCTCGACGCCGTCGAGGAACCGCACGGTCTCTCGCAACGCGAGGCTCTGCGCCAGCCCGTCGCGCCCGCCGAACTGGTCGTACAGCGTCTGCCTGCTGACCCCCGCCGCGGCCGCGACGTCGGCCATCCGGGCGCGCTGCCAGCCCGTCGTGACGGCGGTGTCGTACGCCGCGTCGAGCAGGGCCTCCCGGACCTCGGGCATGACCCGATGCTTTACACGAACGGCGTACGTGTCAAGGTGAAGAATCTGTGTCGTGAGTCACGTCCACGGCACCGCGCGGCGGCTGCGCTGGGCGTTGCTCGCGAACGTCGTCATCGTCCTCGCGCAGGTGGTGGCCGGGTTCGTCGCGCACAGCGTCGCGCTGCTCGCGGACGCCGCGCACAACGCCGTCGACGTCGCCGCCGTCGCGCTCGCGCTGGGCGCCGTCCGGCTCGCGCGCCGCGCGCCGACCGAGGGCCGTTCGTACGGCTGGCTGCGCGGCGGCGTTCTCGTCGCGCAGGCGAACGCGGCTGCCGTCATCGGGCTCAGCGCGCTGCTGCTCGTGGCGTCCGTGCAACGGCTGCTCTCGCCGCAGCCGGTCCGCGGCGGCGTCGTGCTCGTCGTCGCGGGGGTGGCGTGCCTCGTCAACGGCGGCGCCGCGCTCGCGCTACGCCACGACCACGACCTCGGCGTGCGGTCCGCCCTGCTGCACTTGACGGGCGACGCGCTCGCCAGCCTCGTCGTCGCGGCCGCGGGCGCGGTGATCCTGCTGACCGGCCGCTTCGACGGGCTGGACCCGGTCGCGTCGAGCGCGGTGGCGGTGCTCGTCGCGTTCAGTGGCGCGCGGCTGCTCCGGCAGGCGAACGCCGTGCTGCTCGAAGGCACGCCACGCGACGTACGGCCCGCCGACGTCGAGGCGACGATGGCCGCCGTTCCCGGCGTCGAGTCGGTGCACGACCTGCACGTCTGGTCGCTGGACGGGACGCGGCACGCGCTGTCGGTGCACGTCGTCGTCACCGGGCACCCGACGCTGGAGGAGGCGCAGGCCGTCGCCACCGAGGTGAAGCGCGCGGTGAGCGCGCCGTACGGCATCGCCCACGCCACCGTCGAGCTCGAGTGCGAGGGCTGCGCCGACGACGGCTCGTGGTGCGCGTTCGGCTAGCCTCCGTGTCACCCCTACGCCCCCGGAGGCCGATCGCCATGCGCCGTCGCGTGCTCCCGCTGCTCGCGGGTGTCCTGCTGCTCTGGTCCGCACCGGTCGCGCACGCCGCGCCCGACCCTGGCCACTTCACCTTCGCCGGCACGATCCACGAGAACTGCTATGGCTGCGGCACCAGCAACGCGACGTTCGACGGGACCCTCACCGGCTTCGTCGACGGCCACCTCTACGTCAACGCGACGTTCCTGATGAACTACACGGTGCAGAGCCCACCCGGCGTCGAGTGCGTGCTCACGGGCATTGCGGCCGGCCAGATGCTCGTCTACGACGGGACATGGAGCTCGGACTGGGACTTCGACTGGACCAGGGCGGTCAATGCCGTCGCCGCGACGGTGCACCCGGGCGGGCACACCGGGTCGAGCGGAGCGTTCGCGGCGACGCACGCGATCACCGGGCCGATCGGCGTGCCGTGCGGTGGGCCGGCCGAGTTCCTGATGGTCGGGTCCGGCGTCGTCGGCTAGCATCGCGGCTCGCCCGAGATGTCGTTTTTCGCGAGAGGACCCGAGATGACCGACCGCAGGCTCGTGCTCCGTACCGAGCGCCTCGCCGAGCTGACCATGACGGAGCTGGCCGTCGTCGTCGGCGGCGCCCAGACGACGAACTGCCCGGACTACACGTACTACTGCATCACCGGTCCGGCGATCTGCGACCTCACGCGGATCGTCTGCGCGTAGCCCCGGCCTGCCGCCGTCCGTAGTTGCGTGATCTTGGCGACGTTCTGCACGCATACGGCGAAACATCGCCAAGATCACGGACGGACGGGCTCGGAGGTCAGCTCGCCACAGCCCTTCGCCGACCGCGAACACCGGCCCACCCGGCCGCCACCGCGAGCAGCGCCAGGCCTACCGGCAAGGTCGGGAACGGCTCGCCGGTCTTCGGCAACGCCGTGTCGTCGGCGACCGACCCGAACGTGCCGATCGGCCGGAACGACACCCGCGCGGCGTTCGGCATGTTCGGCTGGTCAGGCGGCACCGGCTGGGTCTTCCAGTCCCCCGGCGCGAGCGCGCCGGACTCGGCGAGCGCGACGTTCTGCGCGACGACCGCCGATACCGCCGCGTCGCCGCCGCCGACCGACGACCCCGGCCCACCGCAGGCGTACAGCGTCTCGATGGCCGCGGGCAACGACGTCGTGAACGTGTTGCCGGTGAAGCAGTTGCCGCTCCCCGCGGGCGCGCCGAGCGCGAGGTCGGCGACGCCCGAGCCGGAGACCGTGTTGCCGCGCACGGTGTTGCGGTTGGCGCGGTAGAGGTTGCCGGTCGGGTTGACGGGGATCGGGTCCTCGGACGGGCCGAGGCCGGGGATCGGCTGCACGACGATGCCGAAGTACTTGTGGTCCTCGACCCGGTTGTTCTCGACGACGTCGTCGTCACCGCCCATCACCGCGATGCCCATGCCGTACACCGCGGCGAACGCCGGGTCCTTGTACGGCGCCGACGTGTTCTGGTTGTCGTGCACGTAGTTGTTCGTGATGACGATGTCGGCTTGCGGCGGGTTCTCCTCGCTGTCGAGGGTGTTCGGCGTGATGCCACCGCCGTAGTTGCCGAACCACTCCGAGTCGGTGAGCACGAGGTCGCCGCCCGCGTTGGTGCCCGAGTAGCCGAGGCCGCTGTTCGTCGCCTTGATCCGCCGGATCACCTGGTGGCACGGCGTGCACTGCCCGATGTAGAAGCCCGAGTCGCGGCTGCCCGACGCCCACGAGTCCTCGAACACGCCGTGCTGTGACGCGAAGCTGTAGATGCCGTAGTCGCCGCTGTTGTACGACGTGAGGTACGACCCTCTGAAGCCGTCCGCGCCGGTCCAGTAGAAGTTGTTCAGCGTCGCGTGCCGCGCGGTGATGTTCTCGACGACGACGTTGTCCGCGTCTTGCACGAGGAAGACCATCGGCCGGCTGAACTCGCCGTCGACGATCGTCGTGTTGCGGTCGAGCCCGCGGATCGTGATGTCGGACGTCGTCACCGTGACCTGCTCGCGGTAGACGCCCGGCGAGACGAGGACGACGTCGCCCGCGTGCGCCGCGTCGACCGCCTGCTGAATCGTCGGGTACGTCGACGGCACCCGCCGGATCGCCGGCCCACCGCCCGTGCCACCACCGCCCGTCCCAGCCGGTGCGCCGATGACCGGCCCGCCGCTGCCGACCGTGATGACGCCAGACATCCCCTTGCCCGTCCCCGACGAGTGGAACGAGCAGTAGTAGTACACGGTCTGCGCCGACGAGAACGTGATCGAGTACGTCTTGCCCGGGTCGATCGGGCCCGAGGTCGTGGACTCGTCGCCGTACGTCACGTTGTGCGGCGAGCGGCCGTTGTTGGTCCACGTCACGGTGTCGCCGGGCTGGATGCTCACCGCCTCGGGGATGAACACGTTGTCCTTCATGACGACCTGCGCGGTCGCCGCGAACGCGCCCGGGCTAACGGCCATCACGACCAGCCCCGCGATCGCCAAAGCCCAGGGCCGCAGCCTCATCGGACCCTCCATCCGAACCGCAAGGACGCCCCCGCGA
>CBQZLL010000214.1:0-5321 GCA_967749945.1 uncultured Frankiaceae bacterium | reverse complement strand
GTCGACGCCGACCTGGTGACGCCCGCGCAGGGCATGCCCGCGCGTGTCCTCGGCTCGCCGCTGCTCCCGGCCGAACGCGCGATGGCCGGCGACCGCGCGGCGCTCGTCCCGCTCGTGCTGTGGGGGCAGGCGTTGCTCCTCGCGGCGCTCGCGTTCACCTGGACCCGCGCCCGCTGGGGGCGCGCGCAGTCCTGGGTCGCGGGCGTACCCCTCTTGGCCGCGCTCGGCATCGCCGTCGCGGGCCAGGCCGCCAGACTGCTCCCCAACCTGTTGTGAGAGAGGACCTCGCCATGACCACGCAGGACATCCTCGAGGTGATCCCGGACCCCGTGCAGGCGCCCGGCACCCTCGACGCGCGCGAGGTGTCCGCGTGGTTCGGCGACCACAAGGTGCTCGACCGCGTGTCGCTCGTCATGCCGGGCGCGCGGGTCACCGCGCTCATCGGTCCGTCCGGCTGCGGCAAGTCGACGTTCCTCCGCATCCTCAACCGGATGCACGAGCTGGTGCCGTCCGCGTCGCTCGCGGGCGAGGTGCTGCTCGACGGCGACGACCTGTACGCACCGGCCCGCCGTCTCACCGAGGCGCGGCGCGAGGTCGGCATGGTGTTCCAGAAGCCGAACCCGTTCCCGGCCATGTCGATCTACGACAACGTCGTCGCCGGTCTCAAGCTCACCGGCATCCGCGCGTCGTCGGCGGAGAAGGACGCGCTGGCCGAGGAGTCGCTGCTGCGCGCGGGACTGTGGCGCGAGGTCAAGGACCGGCTGCGCCAGCCTGGCGGCGGGCTGTCCGGCGGCCAGCAGCAGCGGCTCTGCATCGCCCGGGCGCTTGCCGTACGGCCTCGCGTGCTGCTCATGGACGAGCCGTGCTCGGCGCTCGACCCGACGTCGACGCGGCGGATCGAGGAGACCATCCGCGAGCTCGTCGGCGACGTCACCATCGTCATCGTCACGCACAACATGCAGCAGGCCGCGCGGGTGTCCGACCGCTGCGCGTTCTTCCTCGCCGAGGACGGCGTGCCCGGCGCGATCGTCGAGCAGGGCCCGACCACGCAGATGTTCGAGGCGCCGGCCGACCCCCGTACCTCGGACTACGTGCACGGCCGGTTCGGCTAGCCCGCATCTCGTGATCTTGGCGATGTTCTGCACGCATATGGTGCACAACCTCGCCAAGATCACGAAGTTCTGGGAGGGCCGGGCTTCGCCCGGCCTCCTGCGATAGTCGCCTGATCGGGTGAACGAGTCCCGCCCGTTCCGGCCGATCCAGCGGCATGCGCGTGACGATGACCGGCGTGGTGCTGACGCTCTGCGTGGCCGGGTACGCCGGCGCGGTACCGGCGACGGCAACGGTGCGCGCCGCGCCGCGGTCCGCCGCGACCGCGGCGTCCGAACCGCTCGGCGCCAGCGTCGCGGTGGGCGTGACGCTGCCACCTGTCGTCTTCGGCCTGACCGACCACCTCCCGGCGACAGTGCGCCGCGGCACGTCGTATGTCGGCCGGTACGCGGTGCACGTTCACCCGACGGCCGGGCCGGCCCGCGCGACCGTCGACGGGTGTGCTGCCGTCGACGTACCGCTCGGGGTCGTGACGACCCTGACGTGTCCCGTCCAGCCGCGTGGCGCGCGGATCACGGCGACCGTCAGGGTGACCACCGGCACCGGAGTCACCTACGCCCATACATACCGGCACGCGGTCTCGCCTTAGGGCCCGTCTCCCAACCCGCGACGGTCGCGGTTTGGGAGACAGGCCCTAGTTCACAACCGCTGCGACGGCGGCGCGGCTCGAGTGAACGCGCCGAGGAACACGTCGCGCGCGGCGGTGTCGGTGAGGTCGACCTGGTGCTCGCCCTCGGGCAGGGCCTCCTCCTCCGGTACGACATGTGCGAGCAGCTCCTGGAGCTTCGGTCCGGACATCGTCTCCGCGTCGTAGAGGTCGCGGGCCAGGCGTTCGAGGACGTCGCGGTTGAGGCGCAGCAACCGGGTGGCCTCGGCCTCGGCGCGTTCGAGCAGCGCGCGAATCTCGCCGTCGACCTTCTCCAGCGTCGCGGGCGAGACCTCCTGCATCTTGGTGAAGTCCCGCCCGAGGAACACCTCGCCGGACTTCTGCCCGACCGCGACCCGGCCGATCGCCTCGCCCATGCCGAGGTTCGCGACCATCACCCTGGCGAGGGTGGTCGCGTTGTGCAGGTCGCCTTCTGACCCGGTCGTGATCTGGCCGATGACGAGCTGTTCGGCGGCGAGCCCGGCCATCATCGTGACGAGCTGCCGGTGCAGGTCGGACTGGGTCAGGATCAGCCGGTCGGTGATCTGGTACGTCGTCGTGTGCCCGAGCTGTCGGCCGCGCGGCACGATCGACAGCTTCTGGATGCCGGTGTCGAGACCGACCGACGCGGCGGCGACGGCGTGGCCCGCCTCGTGCAGGGCGACCAGCGCCTTCTCGTGATCGGACAGGACGCGGTTACGCCGCTGCGGACCGGCGACGACGCGTTCGACCGCTTCTTCGAGGTCGTGATGCGCGATGACGGTCGAGCCGCGGCGGACAGCGACGAGCGCGGCTTCGTTGACGAGGTTCGCCAGCTCGGCGCCGGTCATGCCCGGGCACTGCCGCGCGATGAGCTCGACCGAGCAGTCGCCCGACATCGGGCGCTTGTCGAGGTAGAGGTTGAGGATCGCGATGCGGCCTTCGACGTCCGGCGCGTCGACGACGACCTGCCGGTCGAACCGGCCCGGTCGCAGCAGCGCCGGGTCGAGAATGTCCGGGCGGTTGGTCGCCGCGAGCACGGCGATGCCGGCGGAGGCCGAGAAGCCGTCCATCTCGACCAGCATCTGGTTGAGGGTCTGCTCGCGCTCGTCGTTGCCCTGGCCCATGCCGGCGCCGCGCTGGCGCCCGGCGGCGTCGATCTCGTCGATGAAGATGATGGCCGGGGCGTTCGCGCGAGCCTGCTTGAACAGGTCGCGGACCCGCGCCGCGCCGACGCCGACGAGCGACTCGACGAACTCCGCGCCGGAGATCGAGAAGAACGGCACGCCCGCCTCGCCCGCGACGGCCCGCGCGAGCAGCGTCTTGCCGGTGCCCGGCGGCCCGACGAGGAGGACGCCCTTCGGCGCGCGGGCGCCGACGTCGGCGTACCTTGCCGGGTTCTTGAGGTAGTCGACGACCTCGCCGAGCTCGACCACCGCCTCGCCCGCGCCCGCGATCCGGT
This sequence comes from uncultured Frankiaceae bacterium, assembly GCA_967749945.1. Lineage (GTDB taxonomy): Bacteria > Actinomycetota > Actinomycetes > BP-191 > BP-191 > BP-191. Next base: position 2,124 of record CBQZLL010000214.1, on the reverse strand, counting down.
CGAACGTCATCCGATCGTCGCCGAGGTTCGTCTTGCCGGACCGCAGCTTGGAGAACGCCGCGAACTCGCCCGCCGCGCCCTCGCCCGACGTCACCAGGAAGATCAGGCCGAACAGCGCCGCGAGGATGACGAGGGGGAACAGGTACTGCACGACGAAGCGAAGCTTCGCCTTGCCGCTCTGCGGGTCGACGACGTACGGGATGCCCGCGCGCCCGGCCTGCTTGATGAGCTCGGCGGTCTGCGTGTCGGACTTCGGGTACGACGCGTACTCCCGCGACCCGTCGGTGTTCGTGACGACGAGCCGCGCGTCGCCGTCGTAGAACGTCGCGGTCTTCGCCTGGCCCGCGTCGATGTGCTGGGTCACCTCGCTGAGCGACGTCGCCCGCCCGATCGCCACCGGCCGGAGGGTGTCGAGCAGCAGGAAGAACGAGACGAGCAACCCGACGACGAGGACGGCGAGACCGAGGCCGATCGGGCCGAGCCCGAGGAGGACCTTCGCGATGCGACGCGCGATCGCGGAGACGGTGGACATGCGGTACGGACTCCTTGGCGAGGTTGGCTACCAGCGAACGGGTGCGGCGGTGGCGGGGCGCAGGCCGGCCCGGCGGCGGCGGGCGCCCGCGGCCGCCGCGGTACCGAACCCGGCCGCGGCGAGCCACGTGACGGCCATCGGCATCGCGAGGTCGCGGCTGCGCGCGGGCGAGGTGTACGCGACCATCAGGTCGGCCTGCGCGGCGGCGCCCTCGACGGACTCCTGCTTGCGGTACGCCACGCCAGGCACGCCCTCCGCGACGGTCGCGCCGCCGGGCGGCGCGGGCGCGATGTTCGCCGGCGGGACGTGGACGACCGGCGGCGGCGCGGGCGCGGGATGCGGCACCACGATGGTGTGCGGGACGGGTACCCGCGCGGGGACGTGCGCCGGAGCCGGCGCGGGGGCGGGGGCGGGCAACGGCTCGGGGAGCGGTAGCTCAGGGGCGGGTAGTGGCTCGGGCGCGGGCTCCGGTTCGGGGGCGGGTACGGGTTGCGGTTGCGGCGCGGGGGCGGGCGCGGCCTCGGGCAACGGCAGCGGGACCGGCATGGGCACCGGAGCCGGCGCGGGCGCCGGGACGGGCGGTGGCTCGGGGACGGGCTCGCCGCCAGGACCAGGTCCAGGGCACATTCCGGTGACCTCGCAGCCGACCGGTGTCGGCTCCGCGCTCGGCGACACCGACGCGACGGGCGCGGGCTCGTCGGGCGGGCCGCACGGACCACCGGAGCGAGCCCCGATGGTGATGGGGACGCGCGCGACGTGGTACCCGGAGATCAGCTCGACGTAGGTCGACCCCGCGTCGCGCGCGCAGAGCAGCCCGCTCGTGTCGTCGGGCGTCGTCTGTCCGGGGCGCAGCGGGTCGGACTGCGCGGGGACGTTCGAGTTGACGGCGTCGCGGCGGACGAAGTCGCAGATCCGCGTGTCGGCGCAGCGGAAGTGGTAATCGGGTGCCTGCACGGTCGGGTCGGCCGGGTCGACGCAGTGGTTGGCACCGGGGCTCTGCCCGGGCAGGCACGGCGCCGTCGGGAACGGCAGCTGCAGGTACGGCGGCCCGCCGAGGCCGTTGTAGACGGTGCTGCCGACGGGGGGCGGGTTCTGGTTGGTCCGGCCGGAGCCGGTGACGTACTGCCGGTGGTAGTCGGGCGCGCCGGACCCGGCGTCGGGCACCCGGCCGAGGCCGCCGAAGCTCAGCGTCTGGCCCGCGGAGACCGCGCGGCCCTGGGGCGCGCGGATCGCGAGCGACTCGAGGACCGGGATGCTGCGTACCGCGAACGTCGGGCGGCCCGACGGCGTCAACGCGTTGGGCTGCAGCGTGACGAACTGCCACGCCGGGTAGCCGCCCTGCTCGGGGACGTCGGGGTCGATCCGGCTGCCGAGCGTCCCCGACACGACGACGAGCGGGCTGGTGTCGGGGGTCCCCGCGACCGCGCGGTTACGGAGCTGCCGCCCGGCGAGCAGCAACGTCGCGCCGGTGGGGCCGGAGACGATCGGCGTGACCGCGGTCGCCTCGGGCTGGTCGGCCGAGTCGGCGACGGTCGAGACGAGCGGCCGGTGCATGACGACGACGGTCGGCAGGCACGAGCCAGCCGAGCCAG
>CBQZLL010000213.1:0-5342 GCA_967749945.1 uncultured Frankiaceae bacterium | reverse complement strand
GGCGAGGTTGTGCACCATATGCGTGCAGAACATCGCCAAGATCACGAGATGTGGGATCAGGGGCGACGTCGTCATGCGCTCGAACGTGGGCTCGTCGGCGTGCGCTGGCGCGCCGAGCGCGAGAACGACCGCGATCGCGACGCCGACAGACGATCGCGACGTCACCTCGGGCGCCTTCTTCGGTCCATGGCATACCAGACAGTTACCGGTACGGCGGCGTAAACGCACGATAGGACGGTGACCGTCGCGACACTGCCTACACCGGGGCTCGACAAATGGCTCAGGAGCCGGGTGCCCAGGAGCAGTACCAGCACGGCGTAGGTCACCACGAACTTCATCACGACGGGGACGACCACCCGTCGTCATGACGGTCTTTCGACCGTTCGCCGTAGCCCCGTGCCAACTCGTAGTACTTCTGGTACGCGGCAGGCTCATCGATGTCCCACCGGCATGCCAGGTTGTCAGGAAACGGTGTACTGTCCGTGAATTTGAATCCGCCGGTCATCGACGCTACTTCACGCACTTGAGGGTGGTGTTCTTGCCGAACACAGTGCTCTCCCCGGGCCGCCCGATATGTCCGAGAGTCATTCGACGCTCGACAAGGGCCTCCTGCGGCGTGTGAGGACGCGCGCCCCGCGCAGTACTGTCGTCTCGTGCTCATCGACGAGGTGCGCGCCGCCGTCATCGGCGACGACGAGGTGATGGACGGCCCGTACGGACCGCGCCGTGTGACCTACGCCGACTACACCGCGAGCGGCCGGTCGCTGTCGTTCATCGAGGACTACATCCGTACCGAGGTCCTCCCGCGCTACGCCAACACGCACACCGAGACGAGCGGTACGGGACGGCAGACGACGCGGTTCCGCGAGGAGGCGCGCGCGATCATCAGCGACGCCGTCGGCGCGGACCGCGCGACGCACGCGGTGCTGTTCTGTGGCAGCGGGTCCACCGCCGCGATCGACAAGATGGTGCACGTCCTGGGCCTGCGCATCCCGGCGACGCTCGAGGACCGCTACCACCTCCGCGAGCGAGTCCCGCTGGCCGAGCGGCCGGTCGTGTTCATCGGCCCGTTCGAGCACCACTCGAACGAGCTGCCCTGGCGCGAGTCGATCGCCGACGTCGTCGTCATCCACGAGGACCGCGACGGCCACGTCGACCTCGCCGACCTGGAGGCCCGGCTCTGCTACTACGCCGAGCGGCCGTTGAAGATCGGGTCGTTCTCCGCGGCCAGCAACGTCACTGGCATCGTCACCGACACCCGCGCGGTCGCGACCCTGCTCCACGACCACGGCGCGCTGTCGTTCTGGGACTACGCCGCCGCCGGCCCGTACGTCGACGTCGACATGGCGCGCGGCGACCTCGACGCGATCTTCCTGTCACCGCACAAGTTCATCGGCGGTCCGGGAACGCCGGGCGTGCTCGTCGCGAAGCGGTCGCTGTTCACCAACCGGGTGCCGACCGTGCCCGGCGGCGGAACCGTGTCGTACGTCACGGCGTTCCAGCACTGGTACTCCGACGACATCGAGCGGCGCGAGGAGGGCGGCACGCCGGCCCTCGTCGACTCGATCCGCGCCGGTCTCGTGTTCCAGCTCAAGCAGGCCGTCGGCGTCGACACGATCCGCGAGCACGAGGACTCGTTCATCCGCCGCGCGGTCGAGTCGTGGCTGACGAACCCGAACATCGAGATCCTCGGCAACCTCGACGCCGAACGGCTGTCGATCGTGTCGTTCGTCGTCCGGCACCGCGGCAGTCACCGCTACCTGCACCACAACTTCGTCGTCGCGGTGCTCAACGACCTGTTCGGCATCCAGGCCCGGGGCGGCTGCAGCTGTGCCGGCCCGTACGGCCACCGGCTGCTCGGCATCGACCTGGAGCGGTCGCTCGAGTTCGAGCGCGAGGTCGAGCGCGGCTGCGAGGGCATCAAACCCGGATGGGTTCGCGTCAACTTCAACTACTTCATCCCCGAGACGGTGTTCGAGTACGTCCTCGCGGCCGTGCACCTCGTCGCGTCCGAGGGGTGGAAGCTGCTGCCGCACTACACGTTCGACCCGCACACCGCGATCTGGCACCACGTGCGCGGCCGGAGCGAGGCGCCGTTGTCGCTGCACGACGTGTCGTACGACGGTGGCCGCTTCAGCTACCCGCGGCGGCATACCACCGTGCCGGAGTCCGCACTCGCCGGGTACCTCGACGAGGCGCGTCGAATCCTCGACACGGCGGCCGCCGAGCCGTCGCCGGCGATCCCCGAGCCGGGGTCCGCCGACTTCGAGCACCTGCGCTGGTTCCCGCTTCCGGGCGAGCCCGTCGGCTAGTAGGGCTTGGCGAAACGCTCGTCGCGGCGTGCTTCGCCAGCCCACATCTCGTGCTGGGACGGCCGAACCGATCCGGGCCGTTTCGCCAAGCCCAACTGGGGCGACCGCGTGACCATCGGGCGGGTCCCGTCGTTGTCAGTAGGCCCACCCGAAAGGACCCCCGATGCTCACCCAGATCGTGCTTCGCGACGACGAGCTCGCGACGCTCAGCCGCACCGAGGTGCTCGGCCTCGAGCACCTGCTCCACGAGCGCCTCTCCGAGGTCGCCCGCTCGCGCAAGTCCGGCGACTCCGCGCTCCTCCTGGCCATCAAGGCCGCCGACTACCTCGCGCCCCTGCTCGACGAGCTCGGCGACGCTGCCACCGACGACCTGCTGCACGACCTCGCCGAGTCGGACCTCGGCCACGCGGCGTTCGAGCGTGTCTCGGTTGTCGCCGAGCTCGCCTCGTCCGCCGCGTAAGGCGAATGTCTCCGATTCGTCGCGAACGTCCGGGGCATGTCTTTCCCGTGGATATGGAGGAACGACGCCGCCGACGCGCCGAGCTCATCGAGCAGCGGGCGGCCACGGCGACCTGGCGCGAGCGGTTGCTCGCCCGGCGCCACAAGTACGTCAAGGCCCGCCAGGAGCTGGCCCATCGTCTGGCGCAACAGTCATAGCGAGCCGATAGCTCGTCGGCCACGCACCGGGAACGCTCTCCACCAGCCCGCGCCGCTCCAGGTGCCGCAGGTGCGCGACGGCTTCGCCGAGCGCGGCCCGTTTCATGAACGGCACGATGTCTTCCCACCGCCGGTTCCACGGCATCGCGGCGGTGACCTCCCACGTCGTCAACGGCCCGTCGCGCAGCGACTCCAGGATCGCGGCGAGCCGCTCCTCGTGGTGTTCGGTGAGCGAGTCGAGCCGCGGTACGAGGTCGGCGAACCGTGCGACGTGCGCGGGCAGTACCTCGCGCACTTTCTCGGTCCGCAGCTTCGCCAGCGAGGCGAGATAGTCGCCGAGCGGATCGGCCTCGGAGCTCTCGTCGTACAGCCCGATGTGCGGGCTGATCCGCGGCAGTACGTGGTCGCCGGACAGCAGCAGGTCGTGGCCCTCGACGGCGAAGCAGGTGTGTCCAGGGGAGTGTCCCGGCGTCCAGATCGCGCGGACCGTCCAGCCCGGCACGTCGACGACGTCGCCGTCGGCGAACAGCCGCGTCGGCAGGGCCGGCGGGTCGGGCCGGTGTTTGTGCAGCATCGAGAGGTCGGGGAGCTCGGCCAGGTCTTCCTCGGACGCGCCGGCGTTGAGCATCACCGCGGCGGTCTGCAGCAGCCACGCGTCGTCGGTGTTGCGCCGCATCGAGACGATCCACGCGTCCTCGGGGTGCATCGCGAGCCACGCGCCCGACGCGGCGCGGACTTTCGCGGAGAGACCGTGGTGGTCGGGATGGACGTGGGTCAGCAGCACGCCGTACACGTCCTCGACCGCGTGCCCGGTCGCCGCGACCGCCTCGCGTAGCGCCGTCCACGACCGCGGGTCGTCCCAGCCGTTGTCGACGAGCACCGGGCCCGACGACGTCTCGAACAGGTAGACGAGCGTGTAGCCGAGCGGGTTGTCCGGGATGACGACAGGGACGCTCCACAGACCTTCGCGGACCGACTCGACCGGCGGGATCCGGAGCGCCAACGTCAGCTCACGGCCCGCGGTCCGGCGGCCTCCAGCTGGCGGAGCAGGTCGATGCGCTCCTGCAGCGGCGGGTGCGTATCGAACAGCCCGTTGAGCCAGCTCCCCGAGTGCTCGCGGTCGAGCGGGCTCTCGATCCAGAGATGGGCGGTCGCGCGCGACGTGTGCCGGACGACCGTGCCGTCGGCGAGCAGCTTCTCCAGCGCCGAACGCAGCCCCGCCGGGTTGCGCGTCAACGACACCGCCGTACTGTCCGCCAGCGCTTCCCGCCGCCGCGACACCGCAGACTGGATGAGCGCGGCGCCGAGCGGCGCGAGGATCAACGCGACGATCCCGAGGACCAGCAGGATGATCTGGAGCGGACCCTGGTCGCGGTCGTTGTCGCGGCTCCGCGACATGCCGCCGAAGAACGAGAACCGCCAGAACAGGTCGCAGAGCACGACGATCGCGCCGCACACCGCGACGACGAGCGTCGTGACGCGGGTGTCGCGGTTGAGGACGTGGCTCATCTCGTGACCGATGACGCCCTGCAGCTCGTCGCGGTTCATGCGTTCGAGCAGTCCGGTCGTCGCGGCGACGACGGCATGCTCGGGGTCACGCCCGGTGGCGAACGCGTTAGGGGCAGGATCCTCGATGACGGCGACCTTCGGCATCGGCAGGCCGGCCGCGACGGCCATCTCCTCGACGACGTTGTAGAGCTGCGGCGCCTGCTCGTGCGTTACCTCGTGGGCGCCGTTGATGGCGAGCGCGAGCTTGTCCGACCAGTAGTACGACGCGACCGTGCCGGATCCGGCGATGACGAGCGCGAGGACGAGTCCGAACGGGCCGCCACCGAGGAAGTAGCTGAAGCCCTCCGCGACGAGCAGCAGCAGCACGAACCCCGCGGTCACGAGATACCACGACCGCCTGCGGTTACGGGCGATCGCGTCGTACACGGGCGGCTAGAACTGAACCTGGACGGGGTTGCGGGCGACGTCGTCGCCCTCGATCTCGAAGTAGTCGCGCCTCGTCACGCGGGCGATCGGCGCGATGAACGACGTCGGGATCGTCTCGACGGCGGTGTTCACCGCGCGGACCGAGTCGTTGTAGTGCTGGCGGGAGAACGAGATCTTGTTCTCGGTCCCGGTCAGCTCCTCCTGGAGCGCGAGGAAGTTCTGGTTGGCCTTGAGGTCCGGGTACGCCTCGGCGACCGCGAGCAGTCCGCGCAGCGCGTTCGTCAGCGTGCCCTCGGCCTGCGCGATGGCGGCCGGCGAGGCGCCGGAGGCGTTCAGGCTCTGCGCGGCGCCGCGCGCCTGCGTGACGGCTTCGAGCGTCTGCCGCTCGTGGGCGGCGTAGCCCTTGACCGTCTCGACCAGGTTAGGGATGAGGTCGTA
>CBQZLL010000212.1:0-5368 GCA_967749945.1 uncultured Frankiaceae bacterium | reverse complement strand
TGAACGACACCACTCCCGGTGGGCAGCTCGGTGGCCAGGACGTGTGGAACGGCGCGGTACGCCTCGCCGTTGTCCCCGCGACCGCCGGCGTGCCGAACGGCAGTGCCGTCACCGCGTCGTGTGAGCTGAAGGTCAACGGTGTGAGCCAGGGCACGGTCCTCGGTCCGGTCTCGGGCGTCGGCGCTGTCGCGGCTGGTGGCCAGATCCAGTTCACCGCCGCGATCACCGACATCGTCTCGATGTGTACGCACGTCACCTCGGTCAACGGCACCGAGGTCAGCTGCGCGGACGCGACCGGCACGCAGCTCGTCCCGCAGCCGGTCGTCGACGCGGTCGACGCGGTGATCGACCTGCTCAACGACAGCGTCTTCTCGCAGATTGACCCGACGATCTGCCCGGTCCTCGCGGCGCTCGCGCCCGGTGCCGGCCCGGTCATCGTCAACAGCGAGGGCGACATCTGGATCGGCAGCAGCAACCCCGAGGACAAGTTCTGGGACTGCCCGCCCTACGACACGTGAGAGCCGACGCCGGCGGCACCAGACCGAACGTGACCCAGCACCACGAAACGGAGGAACGTCGATGAAGTTCGTACGGATCGTCACGGCAGCCGCGGTCGTCGGCTCCGCCTGCGTCGGCTTGACGCCGGCGTCGGCCATCACGCCGTTCGTCGTCGGCCCGCTCTGCGGGGCCAACGTCACCCAGGACCCCTCGGGCGCGATCGCCGCCGCGGAGACCCGGTACGCCGAGCTGCACGGCGGGCCCGTCGTCGGCTACGACGCCGCGTCGCCGACGGACATCGCCGAGGTCTACCTCATCTGCACGCTCCAGGTCGGCGGCACCGGGTACGCGTCCGACCCGGACGTGGCCCGCGTCGAGGGGGAGGGCATCGACTTCGCGGTCGTGGCGTCGACCCCGGTGACGTACACGGCCGCGATCGCGGCCGAGGAGTTCGTCTGCACCGAGATCTGGATCGCGACGCTCACGGGCCACATCTCGGCATACCACGACGAGGAGTCCGGCACGTGGGTGGCCGACGAGGCCGCGGCGAGATGCGAGATCACCGCGCATCTGCCGCTCTCGGTCGGCGCGACGACGGGCTGACCGGCAGGTCAGGAGCCGGGTGCGGTAGAAGGATTGCGGCATGTCACGCCGCGCCCGGTTCGCCGTCGTTGCTTTCGCGCTCGCCGCCGTCCCCGCCACGCTGCCGCTGACGACGCGCGCGACGCCGATGCCCCCGGCGCTGTCGTTCGGTCCGGGGCAGCCGGCCGACCCGCAGCGTGACCAGGGTGAGCCGAACATCGAGATCGACGCCGACGGGCGCATCTACACGTGCGGCCCGACCGGGTTCGTCACCGGCGCCGACTACGCGCAGGTCTCGACGGACGGCGGCGACCAGTTCCACCTGCTCGGTACGCCTCCGCGCGGCCAGCTCGCCGACCGCGGCGGCGGTGACTGCTACCTCGCGACCGGGAAGACGAAGAACGCCAACGGCACGTACACGCTGTCCTACGTCGGCCTCGCCGACACCGACTTCACGACCGCGGTGAGCGAGGACAACGGCGCGTCGTTCGCGGCGACGCCGACGACCTGCTCGGGCGCGACCGACCGGCAGTGGACGACGTTCATCGACGACAAGACGTCGTTCGTCGTCTACAACGACCTCTCTGGCCCGACCGTCGCGCAGAAGTCGACCGACGGCGGCCTGACCTACACCGGGTACGGCCCGTGCAGTGCCGGTGCGCAGCGGGAGATCGCACCGTCCGCCGACTTCCCCGGTCCGATCAAGGCCGACACGAACGGCACGCACAACCCCGTCCACCCCGGCCAGCCCCTCATCTACGCCGGCTACAACCAGAGCAACACCGTCCGCCTCGCCCTCTCGACCGACTCGGGCGACTCGTGGCAGCAGTGCCTCGTCGCGGAGACCGATGCCGACCCGAGCAACGGCTTCGTCGTCGTCGACCACGACAGCGCCGGCAACCTCTACATCTCCTGGGGCGAGAAGGGCGGCGAGGAGGGCCTCTTCCACGCGTTCATGTCGTGGCTGCCCGTCGCGAAGCTCGCCGACTGCGACGGCGTCGACGACAACCCGGGCTGGTCCACGCCGGTGCGAGTCGACCAGCCGCCGACGCGGACGCTGGTGTTCCCGTGGCTCGTCGCTTCCGGCGACCCGGGGCGCGTCGCCGTGACGTGGTACGGCAGCACGACCAGCGGCGTCGCCGACGCCGGGACGTTCAAAGGACCGTGGGACGTCTACGTCGCGCAGACCGTGGACGCGCAGTCCGTGTCACCGACGTTCGAGCAGGTCAAGGCGACGACCCATCCGATGCACTACGACCAGGTCTGCCTCTCCGGCCTGGCCTGCACGCTCGGCGGCGACCGTAGCCTCGCCGACTTCTTCGCGATGGCACTCGACCCGACGACCGGCCGGCTCGTCGTCGTCTACGACGAGTCGGGCAAGCTGCCCGACGGCGTGAGCGGCCCGGTCGCGATCCCGCACGTCCTCGTCCAGAACACCGGCCCCTCGAACGGGGGCGGCGTGGTGACGACCCGGCGCGAGGTGGTCAGGACCTCGGCGACCGACCCGGAGGGCGACGCGCAGTCGCCCTACTCCGTGTCCAGCCTCACCCTGCCGACGCCACCACCACCGGCCGCGCAAACCAACCAGCCCGCGCTCGACGTGCTGTCCGTCGCCGTCGGTCCCGAGACGAACCTCGACACCGGCGACGTCGTTCCGGACGGTGGCTTCACCGTGACGATGAAGGTCAAGGACCTGTCGGCCACCGCGTTGCAGGCCGCGTTGACCGGGACCGACGCGTCGTCGCTCGTCTGGGCATTCCGCTGGGTCGACGGCTACCAGCCTGCGTCGCTGTCGGTGCACTGGGACCCGGCGCGCGGGTTCGACGGCGGGTTCGACGACTTCGCCACCGGCTCGGCGACCTGCCTCGGCACGCCCGGCGTCAATGGCTACGAGCCGAAGTGCATGACGTACCCCGGCGCGACCGACGTGCCGGTCAAGGTCAACGCCGACAGCGGCACGATCCAGCTGACCGCACCGCGCAACCTGCTGCACGTGCTCGGCCCGCTCGACGAGAACGGCCGCCCGACCAAGGTCGACGCGGACCAGCCGGGCGACTCGCGGTTCTACTCGGGGACCGCGTCCATGATGGGCAACGTCTCCACCGACGAGGTGCAGGGCTACCTCTACCCGGTCGACGGGACCGCGGCATTCGACTTCGTGCTGCCCGGCAAGGCGGCCGCGCCGCCGGCCGGCAACACCGGCGGGTCGGGCGGCACCGGCGGCACCGGCGGCTCCGGGCTGCCCGCGACCGGCGGGCTCGGCTGGCCGCTCGCCGCTGTCGCGCTCGCGGCGTCCGGTCTCGCGGCGGTCCGGCTGCGGCGCGCCGCTACCCGGTGACTTTGACGGGGGTCCCGCCGGTCACCCGGACCAGGTCCGCGGTCGTCGTCTCGAACACCGTGTGCGGCGTGCCCGCGGCAGCCCAGACGGTGTCGTAGCGGAGCAGGTCCACGTCGACGAGGACGCGAAGGGGGGTTGGAAATCCCATCGGCGCGACGCCGCCGATGGGGAAGCCGGTCGCCCGGCGGACCGTGTCGGGGTCGGCGCGGCGCACCGTCGCGCCGAGCAGCGCGCCGACCGCCTCGGTGTCGACCCGGTTGGCGCCGCTCGTCATGACGAGCAGCGGCTCGCCGTCGGCGGTGAAGACGAGGCTGTTCGCGATCCGGCCGACCTCGACGCCGAGCGCGGCAGCCGCGGCGGCCGCCGTCGGCGCGCCGTCCGGGATCTCCACGACCTCGGGGTGGCAGCCGGCGGCGGTGAGTGCGGCGACGACGCGTTGGACGTTCGGGTGCACGGCGCCGAAGGCTACGCTGCGCGGATGACCGACGGTGGCACCGGCCCGCCCGACCCGCACTGGAACGCGCCGCCGCCTCCCGGCGCTTACGGCGTCCCGCCGCCGGGCTGGAGCCAGCCCGGGTACCCCGGCGGCTACTACGCGCCGGTGACCGACAGCAAGGCGGTCACCGCCCTCGTGCTCGCCATCGTGTCGTTCGTGCTCTGCCCGGTCATCCCGGCGATCGTCGCGATCGTGCTGGCCGGTCAGGCGGCGCGCAGCATCCGCGCGTCCGGCGGCCGGTTGCACGGCGAGGGCCTGGTCACCGCGGCCCGCATCGTCTCGTGGATCAACCTCGTGGTGTTCGCCGTGATCATCGGTGTGGTCTTCGCATTGGCGGCCGTCACGAAGGACGAGTTCCACACGACGTGCGTGACGATCAACGGCGTCGACCAACCCTGCTGAGTCGCCGCTACGGCGTGCAGGCGCAGTTGACCCACGGAGTCGGGGCGCTCTTGTCCGAGGCGGTGTCGCCGTTGGCGTTGCTCCCGGTGACGACCGTGCGGAAGAACGTGCCGTAGATCGGGACGCGGGTCGACACCTTCGCGCCGATCTGCTGCGTGCTCTCCTGGCTGGTCACGGTCTGGCACGCGTCGGTGTACCACGAGCCGCCCAGCACGCCGCCGAGCTGCTCCTCGAGGCAGACCGTCACGGTCATGCCGGCCGCGGGCTCGCGGCAGGCGAACTCGCCCTGGCCCTCGATGGTGAACGTGAACGGGTTGTAGTGCGCGGGCACGGCGACGGCGGCGCAGTTCACGGCCGCGTGGGCCGGATTGGCGGGCAGGGCGAACGACCCCGCGGCGAGCGCGAGCACGAGGATGCGAGGACGCATGGGGGCCTCCGAGGGGTGAGGTGCGTTACGCCAGGATTGTCCGATCCTGGCCTGGCACCGCTGTGCCCGACAAGTGGCCGTTGCGGTGGGAGGACTCCGGACGGAACACCGCGAATCTCAGCCAGATGTGCCACGGGGAGCGCCGCCTGCGGGAGCGAGGACCGCGATGAGGGCCGTCGCCACGGCCGGCGTGCTGGTCGTCGCGCTCGGCGGTGCGGTGTCGGCGGCGCAGCCGGACACCCGCCACGTCGGCCGGCAGAGCGACGGCTCCGTCGTTACGTCGACCAACCAGACGCTCCGCCCGCTCGGCCCGCAGGTCGAGTTCGACGGGCGGCCGAACGCGGTCGCGGTCCAGCCCGGCGGGCAGACGGCGGCGGTGCTCACCGACTCCGGCACCGCGCTCACGGTCGTCGACCTCGCGCGGCACGTCGTGGTCCAGCGCGCGGCGTCGCCGGCCGGTGAGGCGTCGTTCACCGGCCTCGTCTACCGGCGTGACGGGCAGCGGTTGTTCGGGTCGTTCACCGGCGGCAAGGTCGTGCGCTGGTCGGCGGCCGCGAACGGCACGCTGACACACCCGACCCTGATTCCGTTGCCGGCGGTCGGGCCCCGTGCGGAGCAGCCCGGC
>CBQZLL010000211.1:0-5464 GCA_967749945.1 uncultured Frankiaceae bacterium | reverse complement strand
GGGTGGGGCCCCGCACCCGCGACTAAAGGAGCGCAGCGGAACAAGCGGGTGGCGGGGCCCCACCCCGGCCTACTTGGAAGCGACCGGCTGACCAGCGGAGAGCTGCACATCGGTGGCGGACGCGACCGTACGACGCTTCGAGTACACGACCGACCCCGCGATGATCGCGGCCGCGACGATCGCGATCGTGATGCGCAGCGCGTTGTTCTTGTCCGCACCGATCGAGTACTTCACCACCGTCGGCGCGATCAGCACCGCCACCAGGTTCATCACCTTGATGAGCGGGTTGAGAGCCGGACCAGCCGTGTCCTTGAACGGGTCGCCGACGGTGTCGCCGATGACCGTTGCGGTGTGTGCCTCGGAACCCTTCCCGCCGTAGTTCCCCTCCTCGACGAACTTCTTCGCGTTGTCCCAGGCGCCACCGGCATTCGAGAGGAACACCGCCATGAGCTGGCCGGCGGCGATGGCCCCACCGAGGTACGCGCCGAGCGGGCCGTAACCGAGGCCGAAGCCGATGGCGACGGGCGCGAGGATGGCGAGCAGCCCTGGCGTCATCAGCTCACGGAGCGAGTCGCGGGTGCAGATGTCGACGACGGCCGCGTAGTCGGGCCGCTCGCTGTAGTCCATGATCCCCGGGTGCTCGTGGAACTGGCGACGCACCTCGTACACGACGCGGCCCGCGGCGCGGGACACGGCGCTGATGGCGAGCGACGAGAAGAGGAACGTCACCGACGCCCCGACGACGAGGCCGACGAGGATCTGCGGCTTGTCGATCGACAGCGAGAACTCCGGAACGGCACCCGCCGGGAACGCCTTCGCCAGCGCCCCGAGCACCGCTTCGCGGAACGACCCGAACAGCGAGGTCGCCGCGAGCACCGCAGTCGCGATGGCCATGCCCTTGGTGATGGCCTTGGTCGTGTTACCGACCGCGTCGAGGCCGGCCATGATCTCGTCGGCCTCGTGGCCCAGACCGCCCGACATCTCGGCGATGCCGTGGGCGTTGTCGGAGACGGGGCCGTACGTGTCCATCGAGACGATGACGCCGACGGTGGTCAGCATGCCCATGCCGGTGAGCGAGATCGAGTAGAGCGCGACCTGCTCGCTGCCCTGGCCGAGGAGGTACGCGCCGAAGATCGCCGCGCCGAGGACGAGCGCCGAGTACACCGACGACTCGAGGCCGACCGAGACGCCGGACAGGATCGTCGTGGCCGGGCCGGTGAGCGAGGACTTCGCGATGTCCTGGACCGGCTTGCGCTCGGTCGCGGTGAAGTACTCGGTGAGGACCTGGATCACCGACGCGAGGACGAGACCGATGATCGTCGCAGTGATCGCGATGATCCGCGGGTTGCCGTCGAAGCCCTGGACCGCCGTGCTGTCGAACTCGGCGAACGTCGACGGCAGGTACAGGTACGCCGCGATCGCGACGAGCACCGCCGACGCCGCCGCCGAGATGAAGAAGCCGCGGTTGATGGCCTTCATGCCGTTGCGGTCGGAGTCGCGCGGCGACACCGCGAAGATGCCGAGGATCGACGTGATGACGCCGATGCCGCGGACGAGCAGCGGGAAGATGACACCCTTGATGCCGAACGCCGCGTTGCCGAGGATCAGCGCCGCGACGAGGGTCACCTCGTACGACTCGAACAGGTCGGCGGCCATGCCCGCGCAGTCGCCGACGTTGTCGCCGACGTTGTCCGCGATGGTCGCGGCGTTGCGGGGGTCGTCCTCGGGGATGCCCTGCTCGACCTTGCCGACGAGGTCGGCACCGACGTCCGCGGCCTTGGTGAAGATGCCGCCGCCGACTCGCATGAACATCGCGAGCAGCGCGCCGCCGAAGCCGAAGCCGACGAGGACGTTCGGGGCCTGCTCGTCGAACAGGAGGAGGACGACGGTCGCGCCGAGGAGGCCGAGGCCGACGGTGAACATGCCGGCGACGCCACCCGTGCGGAAGGCGATCCGCAGCGCCCGCTTGAGGCCGCTCTCCTGCGCCGCGGCCGCGACGCGGACGTTGCCGCGGACGGCCAGGCCCATGCCGGCGTAGCCGGTGACGGCGGAGAGCGCGGCGCCGATGACGAAGAACACCGAGCGCCCGATCCGGACGCCGCCGTTGTCGGCGGGCAGCGCGAGGAGCACGACGAACGTCAGGACGACGAACGCGGCCAGGGTACGGAACTGGCGCGAGAGGTACGCCGACGCACCCTCTTGGATCGCCTTGGCGATCTCCTGCATCTTGGCGCTGCCCTGGCTGGCCGCGAGCACCTCGCGGGACAGGTAGTACGCCACGGCGAGAGCCAGGAACGAGGTCGCGAAGATCACGAGGAGCAGCGTCTTGTCGCCGCCCACGATGCTCGGGATCGTCCCACCCTCCTGGGCGAGGAAGTGCATGCGTCCTCCTTGACGGCACGGCTGACGTTCGGCGCGCCACGACTCCCGGGCGGGCCGGGAGGCAGGGGAGCGCAGACGTATGGAGGCACGCGAGTGCTGCCTCTAGCGAGCGGAGTGTAGGGGGCCGCGCGTCGCGGGACAAAGCGGCGGGCGTGGCGGGGCCCGTCCTACGAGGCGGCGTCCCAGGTCATCCGGACGACCGTGCCGGGGTCGGCCGCGACGACGTCGAGGTCGTCCACGAGGCCCGCGACGATCGCCAGGCCGAAGCCCGGCGGGAGCGGCGAGACCGGATCGCCCTGACCCATCACATCGAGGTCGAGCAGCTCGGCGATGTCGACGTCCGGACCGCCGGCCGCGGCGAGCACGGCGTCCCGCGGGCCACGATCCCGTACCGTCACGACGAACCGCTTGTCCTCGTCGGTCAGCGAGACGAGCACGTCGCCGGAGCCGGCGTAACCCTGGTGCAGCGACACCGCCCGGGCGCACGCCTCCCCGACCGCGAGCTTGACCTCGTCGATGGCCTCCTCGTCGACGCCGGCCCGCCGCGCCAGCGACGCGGCGACGAGCCGCGCGGTGCGCACATGCGCTGGGAGAGCCGCGAACCGCAGCTCGACAGTGGGCATCGACGACGGCTAGTCGGTGGCCGCGACGGCTTCTTCCACGGTGGCGTGGATCGGGAACACCTTGGTCAGGCCGGTGATCCGGAAGATCTTGAGGATCCGTTCCTGGGTGCAGACGAGGCGCAGCGAGCCGTCGTGCGCGCGGACTCGCTTGAGGCCGCCGACGAGCACGCCGAGGCCGGTGGAGTCGAGGAAGTCGACGTTCTCCATGTCGACGACGAGGTGGTAGGCACCGCTGGAGACGAGATCGATGAGCTGCTCACGAAGCTTCGGCGCGGTGTAGACGTCGATCTCGCCGCCGACGACGACCACCGTGCGGTCGCCCTCTGTCCGGGTCGACAGTGACAGGTCCACGCGATCCTCCCTCACGAGCACTCCGAGAGCGGCGAGACAACGGCCGCGTGGCAGAGCGGGTACCCCGGCCAAGCCCGATCTAACCACGAGGGTAGGCGGCCGGACCTTGTGCGAGACTGACCCCGGTGGACGACACCTTCCTCGCGTACGCGGCGTTCGTCGCGTTCGTGATCCTCTGTCTCGTCATCGACCTCAAGGTCCTGCACCGCAACCCGGACCGCGTCGGCCTGCGTCAGGCGGCGCTCACCACGGCCGTCTGGATCGGGATCGCGGTCGCCTTCGGCATCGGCGTGTTCGTCACGCAGGGGGCGCAGCGCGGGACCGAGTTCATCACCGCGTACCTGATCGAGGAGTCGCTCTCGGTCGACAACATCTTCGTCTTCGTCCTGCTGTTCGGGTTCTTCGCGGTGCCGTCGTCGGCGCAGCACCGCGTGCTGTTCTACGGCGTCCTCGGGGCACAGGTGTTCCGCGGGCTGTTCATCGCGGCGGGTGTCTCGCTGATCCACCGGTTCGAGTTCACGATCTTCGTGTTCGGGGCGTTCCTCGTCGCGAGCGGGCTGCGGCTGCTGCGCGCGGAGAGCGAGGCGGTCGACGTCGCGAACAACCGAACGTTGCGCCTGGTTCGCCGCTTCGTACCGATGACCGACGAGTACGACGGCGACAAGCTGTTCACCCGGCGCAACGGCAAGCGCGTCGCGACCCCGCTCGTCGCGGTGCTCGCCGTCATCGAGGTGACCGACCTGGTGTTCGCGGTCGACTCGATTCCCGCTGTGCTGTCGATCTCGCGGGACACCTTCATCGTGTTCACCTCGAACATCCTCGCGATCCTCGGCCTGCGGTCGCTGTACTTCCTGCTCGCCGACGTCGTGACGAAGTTCCACCTGCTGCGGCTCGGGCTCGCGGCGACGCTGGTGTTCGTCGGCGCGAAGATGCTGGCGAGCCACTGGATCCACATCCCGACGTTGCTCAGCCTCGGCGTCGTCGCGACCTGCATCGGCACCTCGGTCTGGGCGTCGCTGCGCTGGCCGGCGCCCGAGCCCCCATGAGCGGGCTGCTCGACCGGCTCACGGCGGGCCCCAGGTACGCGTCGCAGGTCACCCACGTCGAGCACGTCCCGGCCCGGGCCGGTACGACCGTCACGTGGCCGGAGTGGGTCGCACCGCTGCTGGTCGACCGGCTCGCGTTGCTCGGGATCGAGGCGCCGTACGCGCACCAGGCCGCGGCCGCGTCGTTGGCGTGGTCCGGCTCGAACGTGGTCGTCGCGACGGGCACCGCGTCGGGCAAGTCGCTGGCGTACCTGCTGCCGTTGGTGACGGCGGCGATCGACGACCCGAAGTCGACCGCCCTCTACCTCTCACCGACGAAGGCGCTGGCGGTGGACCAGCTCAGGGCGGTGCGCGCGCTGACCGTGACGCAGCTGCGCGCGGCGACCTTCGACGGGGACACGCCCGCGACCGAACGCGACTGGGTCCGCGCCCACGCGAACCTCGTCCTGACCAACCCCGACATGCTGCACCGCGCGCTGCTCCCCCAGCACACCAGGTGGTCGTACTTCTTCAAGGGGCTGCGCTACGTCGTCATCGACGAGTGCCACGGGTACCGCGGGGTGTTCGGCTCGCACGTCGCGCACATCGTCCGGCGGCTGCGGCGGCTCTGTGCCAAGTACGGCTCGTCGCCGGTCTTCGTCCTGGCGTCGGCGACGGTGTCCTCGCCGGAGGTGTCGGCCGCGCGGTTGCTCGGCGCGCCGGTCGTCGCAGTGACCGACGACACGTCGCCGCGCGGGGCAACGGAGTTTGCGCTGTGGGAGCCCCCGTTGACCGACGTCGAGGCCGGGGTTCGGCGGTCGTCGCCGGCGGAGACGGCAGACCTGCTGACGGACCTCGTCGTGAACGGCGTCCGGACGATCGCGTTCATCCGGTCGCGGCGCGGCGCGGAGGCGATCGCGGCGCAGGTGCGGCGGCAGCTCGCCGAGGTCGCGCCAGAGCTGGGGTCGCGCGTCGCGGCGTACCGCGCGGGCTACCTGCCGGAGGAACGACGCGCCATCGAGGCGGCGCTGCAGAACGGGTCGTTGCTCGGCGTCGCGGCGACGAACGCGCTCGAGCTCGGCG
>CBQZLL010000210.1:0-5535 GCA_967749945.1 uncultured Frankiaceae bacterium | reverse complement strand
AGCGAGCTGGCGTCGGCCTCGACCCACGCCTGCCGGACCTTCTTCCAGGCGTCGTACGCGCGACCCATTGCGTCCCTCTCTGCTGCCACCGGCCGGTCCGGGCGGACTCTACCGAAGTTGGGCGCTCAGCCCGAAAGACCGAGGGCGCTCATCCGTTCGCTGTGCCTGTCGGTGATGCGCGCGAACATCCGGCCGAGCTCCGCGTGGTGGCCGCTCTCGACGATGAGGTTGGCGAGCGCGTCGCGGCGTACGGCGACGCGTTGCGCCTGCGTCAGCGCCTCCCCCACGAGCCGCCGCGCCCAGAGCGCGAGGCGTCCCGCGATCGCGGGGTCGGCCTCGATGGCCTGCCTGACGCGGTCGACCGCGAAGCTCGAGTGCCCGGTGTCGGCAAGCACGTCGAGGACGAAGTCGCGGGTGTCCGGGTCGAGCACCTGCGCGACCTCGCGGTAGAAGTCGGCGGCCAGGCCGTCGCCGACGTACGCCTTGATCAGCCCCTCCAGCCAGTCGCTCGGCGCGGTCATCTCGTGGAATTCGTCGAGCGCCTCGACGAACGGCTCCATCGCGCTCTCCGGGTCGACGCCGAGCGCGCGGAGGCGTTCGACGATGCGGCCGTAGTGGCCGAACTCCGCGACCGCCATCCCGGCGAGCTGCGCCTTGTCGGTGAGCGTCGGGGCGAGTGCGGAGTCACCGGCGAGGCGTTCGAACGCGGTGAGCTCGCCGTACGCGAGCGCCCCGAGCAGCTCGACGACAGCCTCGCGGTTCGTGTCGTTCACGCGGCGAGGCTACAGGGCGTGTCACGTGGGTCAGGGCCGTCGCGAGCAGCGGCCAGGACGGCCGATCGCAAGGCGGAGGAGGAGCGATAGCAGCGCTATCGCGACGTCGCCAACGCGGCGAGCGGTCGTGCTGGGCGCCGCGCAGCAGGCCGATGATCCACGTGACACGCCCTTGCGTGTGTCACACTGGGACCCGAACGAAGCGCCGGTACGTCGTGCCGGTGACGAGCGGCCTGGAGACGGTCGCTCTCCTGTAGCCGCTCGCCCCGCTCGCGCGTCGCCCCGGAACACTCGCCGGGTCGCTGGCAGCGCCCGATAAGGACGAGCCTGTCGAAAGGCTGTGCCCTGTCCACGTTCGCTGAGCTCGGCGCCTCCGCCGAGACCGTCACCGCCCTGCAGTCCCTGGGCATCGAGACGGCGTTCCCCATCCAGGCCCTGACCATCCCCATCGCCATGACCGGCGCCGACCTCATCGGGCAGGCGCGGACCGGCACCGGGAAGACCTTCGCGTTCGGCGTGCCGTTGCTGGACCGGATCGCCTTGCCCGGCGACGGCATCCAGGTCCTCGTCGTCGTCCCGACGCGGGAGCTCTGTATCCAGGTCGCCAACGACATCACCAGCATCGGCAAGCAGCGCGGCATCCGTATCACCGCGATCTACGGCGGGCGCGCGTTCGAACCGCAGCTCGAGGCGTTGCGCAAGGGCGTCGACGTCGTCGTCGGCACGCCCGGGCGGCTGCTCGACCTCGCGCGGCAAGGGCACCTTCAACTCGGCAGCGTCCGCATCCTCGTACTCGACGAGGCCGACGAGATGCTCGACCTCGGGTTTCTCCCCGACGTCGAGAAGATCCTGTCACTGACCCCCGACCCGGACCGGCAGACGTTGCTGTTCAGCGCGACGATGCCCGGCCCGATCATCACGCTCGCCCGCCGCTTCCTGAAGCAGCCCGTGCACATCAGGGCCGAGGAGGCGCACGAGGAGCAGACCGTCCCGACGACGCAGCAGCACGTGTTCCGCGCCCATGCACTCGACAAGATCGAGATGCTCGCGCGACTGCTACAGGCCGACGGGCGCGGGCTGACGTTGGTGTTCTGCCGGACCAAACGCGGTTGCGACAAGGTCGGCACCGACCTGGTCGACCGCGGCTTCGCCGCCAGCGCGGTCCACGGCGACCTCGCGCAGGGCGCGCGGGAGCAGGCGTTGCGGGCGTTCCGGTCGGGCAAGATCGACGTCCTGGTCGCGACCGACGTCGCCGCTCGCGGCATCGACATCAGCGGCGTGACACACGTCGTCAACTACCAGTGCCCCGACGACGAGAAGACCTACCTCCACCGCATCGGACGGACCGGACGCGCGGGCGAGTCGGGGATCGCCGTGACGTTCGTCGACTGGGACGACCTGCCCAAGTGGTCGGCGATCAACGTGGCGCTGTCGCTGCCGTTCCCCGAGCCGCCGGAGACGTACTCGTCGTCACCGCACTTCTTCGACGCGCTCGACATCCCGCGCGGCGCCGGCGCGACGTTGCCGAAGGCGCAGCGCACCCGCGCCGGGCTCGCGGCCGAGGCGATCGAGGACGTCGGCGAGACCGGGCGGCGGCGCAAGGCGCGACCGGCCGGCACGGCGCCCGCGCCCAAGCGGCCCGACGACGGCGACCCGCTGTCCCGCGTCCCGGTGCGGAGCAAGCAGCGGCGGCGTACCCGGGCGGGCGCGCCACCCGTCGACGCCCCCGCCGAGACCGAGGCCGCCCCCGCGCGGCGCCGGCGGCGAAGGGGCAGCCGCGGTCGCGGCGGCAACGGCGCGTCGGCAACGGTGGACACCTGACGTTCAAGACAGGGTTTCGTACCGCCGAACTTCTAGACGTGACGATGCAGAGGATGGCCGGGAGCGAGCTCGGCGAGGACAGCGACGACCTGCAGCACTGGCTCGAGGCGTTGCAAGGCTGCCCGCCGGTCAACCTCACGGTGCTCGCCCGCTGCGCCAACCCGGCCCACGGCGACGACGCGATGACCTGGTTCTACGTCGAAGCCGACGCCACCAACGCCGTCGCGCGCCGCCGCTGCCTCGCCTGCGGTACCGCCCACCACATCCTCGACTCGGACGAGCACTGGACGCACCCGCCGATGTACGCGTGCGGGAGCTGCGGGCAGTCGATGTTCGAGATGGCGACAGGGCTGCACGTCGAGAACGGCACCGACGTCACCTGGCTCGCCGTCGCCGTCCGCTGCGTCGGCTGCGGCCGGCTCGACGGCGTGACCGACATGAACGTCCCTCGGCTGCCCGTCGACGAGGTCCGCGGCGCCGTTTAGCGGTCACCACTACCGGGCTCACACCGTTGTGTGCGGGATTCGGCCGCCTAGGGCCGACAAATCCCGCACACAACGCGAGCAGGGGTAGCGAGCCCGGTGGGCCCGGTGGGCCCGGCGGGCGAGATGTCCGGTTCACCCGCCTCGGATGAGGGCCATCGACTCCCCGGTCCGTGGGCTCCGATGCGTACTCGACTGCTCGCCCTGCCGTTCCTCGCCGCCACCCTGCTCGCCGTCGCCGGCACGCAGCAGGCGGCGCCGCTCGCCACGCCGAGCCCCTGCAAGCCCGCCGAGATCCCCGTCCGCGGGCGCGGTCTCGACGGCGGCATCGGCTGCGTCGACCCGCGCCAGCCCGAGAGCGCGGCCGAGATGCTCGCGTCCCGCGCGGTGTACGACGGCCCGCGCGCCGGGCTCGACGGCGCCGACCGGCTCGCCGCGCTGCGGGCCGCCCAGACGATGCGCCGGTCGGCGCTCGCCGCGCGGGCCCGGACGGGCGCGCGCGACTTCGCGACGGCGTCCGGCGTCACCGTGCCCGACAGCGGCAGCACCTGGACGGCACTTGGCCCGTCCCCGTTGATCGTCAACGACCCCGCGTACCCCGGCGGCGCCGGGTACGGCAACGACCACGTCTCGGGCCGCGTCTCCGCCCTCGTCGCCGACCCCGCCGACGACACCGGCAACACCGTGTACCTCGGCGCGGCCGGGGGCGGCGTATGGAAGACGACGGACGCCGGCGACCACTGGACGAGCATCGGCGACGCGCTGCCCAGCCAGGCCGTGGGCGCCATCTCCATCGCGCCGAACGGCTGGATCTACGTCGGTCTCGGTGAGGGCAACACCGGCAGCGACAACTACTCCGGCGCCGGCGTCGTCCGGTCGAAGGACGGCGGCAAGCACTGGGGCGAGCTGCTCCCCGGCATCCCGGACGGCGTCATCACCACGCAGATCGCGACGGCCGGCACGCGCGTGCTGGTCGGCACCCAGCTCGGGCTGTACCGGTCGACCGACAACGGCGACACGTTCTCCCGCGCGCTGTTGCCGACCGCGGGTCCGGGCGCCGAGTCGGACAAGGCGTTGGGCAACTTCGTCACCGACGTACGGTTCCAGCCCGGCCACGACGACGTCGCGCTCGCGGCAGTCGGCTGGCGGTCCGGCGGCATCGGCGCGGCGGCGGGCCTCTACCGCACCTCCGACGGCGGCGGGGCGTGGGCCAAGGTCGGTGCGCCGACGTTCGGCGCGTCGAGCCAGTCCACCGACCCGGTCGGGCGGGTGTCGCTCGCGTACGACACGCGATCCGGCCAGTCGGACGTCGTCTACGCCGTGATCCAGGACGCCGGGAAGCTCAACAACGAACCGTTCCCCGCGGACATCCAGATCCCCGCCCAGGCCAACACCAACAACCTCAACGGCATCTACCGGTCCGGCGACAACGGCGACACGTGGACCCTCGTCGGCAACAACACCACGCTCGGCGCCGCCCCCGGCTCGGGCATCTCGACGACCAACCTGCCGGCGAACGGCAACTACGGCCCCGGCGTCCAGGCTTGGTACAACAACTACGTCATCGTCGACCCCAGCGCGCCCACGGGCGTCGAGCGCGTCATCGTCGGGCTCGAAGAGATCTACCAGGGCACGACGACCGCCGCGGGCCAGCCCGCGGCCTGGCAGACGATCGGCCGCTACTGGAACGCCTGCATCCAGGCCGTCCTCGTCCAGCTCGACTGCGACGCGCTCGACATCCCCAACTACCAGGGCCTCACGACGCACGCCGACCAGCACGCGGCGGCGTTCGCCGTGACGCCGACCGGCGTACGGCTGTTCGTCGGCACCGACGGCGGCGTGTACCGGCAGGACCCCGACCCGACCCAGGGCTTCGACAACTCCCAGTGGACGTCGCTCAACGACACCCTCGACACGACGATGCCGTACGCCGCCGCGATGGGCCGCGACGGCGTGACGTACACCGGCCTGCAGGACAACGGCACCGCCCGCATCGGCACCGACGGTGTCGCGAACGAGGCCATCGGCGGCGACGGCTTCGACGTCGCGGTCGACCCCGACGACTCCGACATCGCGTACGAGGAGTACGCCAACGGCACCCTCAGGGTCTCCCAGGACGGCGGCGTGAGCTGGTCGGCGGACATCAGCCCGACCGATGCGACCGGGCAACGGTTCTCGACGCCGTTCGAGCTCGACCCGACCGACTCGGAGCACTTCGTCTACGGGGGCAGCCAAGTCTGGGAGAACACCAACGCGCCCGGTCTCACCGCCGCCAACTGGGTCAAGGTCTTCGACGTCACCAACGCCGAGACGGCGCCCGCCGCGGCCGTCACGGCCATCGACGTGCAGGGCGCCGCGGCGTACGCCGCGTGGTGCGGCCTGCCGGCGAACCCGCCCGTCGGGTCGAGCGCGTGCAACATCACGACCGGCGACGGCAACTACGACCCGGCGCTGATGCG
>CBQZLL010000209.1:0-5559 GCA_967749945.1 uncultured Frankiaceae bacterium | reverse complement strand
CCCGCACAAGCCCTCGACGAGGGCCTGATTGCAACAGCCGTCTGAGGCCGCCCACGCATATGGTGCACAACCTCGCCAAGATCAAGAAGTGCTGGGACGGGCCCCACGCGTACCGATGTCGCCAAGATCACGATTTCTCGCGGGTGGCCTGCTAGCCCGCCGACGCCGGTGGCGGCTCACCGGCGATGGTGTCGACCAGCGCCCGGAACTCGGCTTCGGGACAGCGCTGCGCTTTGGCTGAGCAGGTCGGCGAGCATCTGGTCGTGCCGCGCGCGATCGCCACCTCCGCCTCGGCCCGCATTCGCGTCTTCGCCGTACCCGTCTTTGAAACCTCGGAGCTCAGCTTTCCTAACGCACGACGTGCGGCATCAGCGCGTTCGCCGGGATGACGCCGAGCCGCCCGGCGCGGTAGTCGTCGACGGCCTGCTGCAGCTCGTCGCGGGTGTTCATGACGAACGGCCCGTACGTCGCCACCGGTTCGCGGATGGGCAGTCCTCCGAGCAGCAGCACGTCGAGTGCGGGCGCGCGCGAGTCCTGCGCGGCGTCGGCCTCGACGGCGAGGTAGTCGCCCGCGCCGAGCACCGCGAGCTGGCCGGTCCGGATCGGCTGCGCGGCGACGGTGCCCGCGCCGCCGAGGACATAGACGAGGGCATTGAAGTCCGAGCGCCACGGCAGCTCCAGACGCGCGCCGGCAGTGATGGTCGCGTGGATCAGCGTGATCGGGGTGTGCGTCGCACCAGGGCCGCGATGACCCGCGACGTCGCCCGCGATCAGCCGGACCAGCGCGCCGCCGTCCGGCGACGCGAGCAACGTGACGCCCGTGCCTTCGAGGCTCTGGTACGCGGGCGGCAGCATCTTGTCCTTGGCGGGCAGGTTGACCCAGAGCTGGAACCCGTGGAACAGCCCCCCGGACACCACGAGCGCTTCGGGCGGCGTCTCGATGTGCAGGATGCCGCCGCCGGCCGTCATCCACTGCGTGTCGCCGTCGCGGATGACGCCGCCGCCACCGTGCGAGTCCTGGTGCTGCATGACGCCGTCGAGCATGTACGTCACGGTCTCGAAGCCCCGGTGCGGGTGCCAGTTCGTGCCCTTCGGCTCGCCCGGCGCGTACTCGACCTCGCCCATCTGGTCCATGTGCACGAACGGGTCGAGGTCGCGGAGCTGCACGCCCGCGAACGCGCGGCGGACCGGGAAGCCTTCGCCTTCGTAGCCCCTCGGCGCGGTCGTGATCGACGTGACCGGGCGCAGCGCGTCCTCGATCGCGGGCGCGGGAACGCGCGGCAGTGCGACGGTGTCGGCGGTGACAGCGGGCACGGCAACCTCCGAGGTTAGACTGCTTGCGTATGCAACTACCGGCTCAACCGTACGCCACCCATCGTTGTTCCGTAGGGTTGGGCGTCGTGACGAAGACCGTCGAACGCACGTACGGACATCCTCCTCGCGCGCTCGTCGAGACGCTCCTGGACGAGGCGTTCCTGACGGCGCGCGGCGCCGCGCTCGGTGGCACCGCGCCGCCCACGGTGACCCGCGAGGGCGAGGTCGTCGTCGTACGGTTCCCGCGACGGCTGCCGCTCGAGGGCGTGCCTGGACCGCTGCGGTCGTTCGTCGGCTCGGGTGACGTCGTCCAGATCGACCGGTGGGAGACGATCGGCGATGACCGCTGCGCCGCCGTCTGGACTACCGAGTCCGCGATGCCGGGGCGGGTCGACGGGACGTACGAGATCGTCGCGACAGGCGGCGGCTCGACCTACCGGGTCGTCGCCACCGCGAAGGTCAGCGTGCCGCTGATCGGCGGCCGGCTGGCCGGCGACGTCGAGGGGCACGTCCTGAAGCTCATCGAGGCGGAGCTGGACTTCCTCGCCGGGTACCCGGTCGCGTGAGCTGGGCGAGGCGCCGGCCGTTCGCCGAGTCCTCGATCAGCGTCGCCAGCCGGCGCGCGCGGGTCTGCTCGCGCTTCGCGCTGACGACCCAGTACGTCGCGACCCTCCGGTACGACGGCGGCTGCGCGTGGAAGAACGCCCACGCGCCGGCGTTCGCGCGAAACGCCGTCTCCTGGTCCGCACCGAAGGTCGCGTGCTCGCGCTCGTACGCGTAGCGCCCCGTCCGTTCGGGTGTCCGTCGCTCGAACGCCGCGGCGCCGGTGGGCGTCATCAGCCCTTGGGCCGTGAGCTCCGCGACGCGGGCGACGTTGACGTTGCTCCACGTGCTGCCCGCGCGGCGCGGCGTGAAGCGGATGCGGTACGCCTCCGCGTCGATGGTCTTGCGCACGCCGTCGATCCAGCCGTAGCAGAGCGCCTGGTCCACGGCCAGCGGCCAGGTGACGCTCGGGCGGCCCGTGGCGACCTTCCAGAAGCCGACCCAGAGCTCGGGCTCGGTGTCGTGGTGCGCGGCGAGCCAGCCGCGGAAGTCGTCGGGCGCGGCGAAGAACGTCGCCTCGGTCACCGGACGTCCAGCACCGCGATCGACGACTCGGTGATGCTGCCGAGGTAGAGCCGGCCGTCGTACTCGGCGATGCCGGTAGCGAACGCCCACCGCTCCCCCGGCGCCTGCAGGTCGCGCGCGACGTTGCCGTCGGGGTCGACGCCGAGGACGAAGACCGTCCGCGTCGGTTGCGGCTGGAGGCGTTCGGGGACGGCCCGGACGACGCTCCGCAGCCACGGCGCGCGCGGCAGCAGCCAGTCGAGCCGCCGGTCGCGCGGGTTCGGCAGCGCGACCCAGACCAGCCCGGACGGGCCGCGCGCGATGTTGTCGGGGAACCCGGGGAGGTTGGTGGCCCACGGCTCGCTCTCGCCCGCGCGCGGACCGGTGAGCCAGTACCGGGTCAGCGCGTACGCCGCGGTCTCCGCGACAACGACGTACGACTCGTCGGCGGCGAGTGCGATGCCGTTGGCGAACGCCAGCCCGTGCAGCAGGACGTCGACCGCACCGTCGGTCCCGAGCCGGAACAGCCGTCCGGTGCAGGAGTGCTCGAGCAGGTCGGCGCGGTAGTGCTCGAAGCCGTACCGCGTCGAGGACTCGGTGAAGTACACCGTGCCGTCGGCGGCCGCGACCGCGTTGCTGCAGAACGTCAGCGGCCGCCCCTCGACCTCGCGGACGAGCGTCTCCAACGCGCCGGTCGACGGGTCGAGCCGGAGCAGGCCGCGGTGGCTGTCGCAGACGAGGATCCGGCCGTCCGCCAGTACCTCGAGTCCGAGCGGGCGGCCACCCGTGTCGGCGAGCGTCTCGCATTCTTCGGACACGGGCTCGACCCGCAGGATCCGGCCGTCGGCGACTCCGGTGACGAGCCGTCCCTCGGCGTCGACGACGACGTCCTCGGGGCCGGTGCCGGGCAAGGGGATGAGGTCGAGCGACGGGAACGGCTCGGGGCCGTGCTTGAGCCTGGCGCGCGCGGGCGCGACGGGCGGCGACCAGCGGACGGGCGCGAGCTTCGTCACGCCGCGTTCCTACCGCAGGTCGCCCGTCAACGGGAGAACGGCGGCGCCAGCGGCAGGTCGTGCCGCGCGGCCCGGCTGATCTCGGAGGCGAGTGGCCACGGGTTCGGGAGGCAGCCGTTCAGCTCGGTGCTCTGCTGCGCCATGACCGGCGCGAGCGTGCGCCGGCGCGGGCACTGCCGCTTCGGGTGGTGCATCCCGAGCAGGTGGCCGACCTCGTGGTTGACGAGCATCCGCCGGTACGTCGCGAGGTCGCCGGTCCACTCGGGGGTCGCGTGCCGCCAGCGGTCCGCGTTGATCGCGACGACCGGGCCGTTCTGGCACGAGTACTTCCCGGACGTGTCGTACGGCCGGCAGAGCCGGTCCACCTCGCCCGGCTCGGCGATGACGACGAGGAACCGCGCGGCCGGGTCGCTCACCAGCCGGAAGCCCGCGCGCTGCCAGCCGCGCGAGTCGTGCAACGTCGCGTCGACCACCGCGGGGAACGACCCGACGCCCGCCGCGCGCACCTCGACCCGGTAGCGCACCTCCACGGCCGAGGTCGTCGGCACGGAGGTCGGCGCTGGCGTCGGCGTCATGCTCGCCGTCGCCGGTACTGGCGTCGTCGGCGAAGGCGACGCGACTGGCGAGCCGCCGCAGCCGCCCAGGGCGATCGCGACCAGGAGCGCGCCCGCCCGCACGACAGCTAAGGCGTGCCCTAGCCGACTGACCGGACTCGCCCGTCCGGACCGAAGTTCACGAGCACCGTTCCGCCACCCCCGCAGTAGGCGAACGTCGCGTCCTTGCGCGCCGTCGGCTGGCCGGCCGCGACGAGCACTTGCTCGGGCGTCGCGTGCCTCGTGATCGCCCGCACCTCGGCGGCCGAGAGGCAGTGCGCCTCGCGGATGCCGACCGCGCGCTCCCACATCTGGAGGAACGCCTCCGCGCCGCGCGCCATGTCGGCGACGAACGCGTCGCCATCCGCGCCCGCGACGAGCCGGCCGTCCTCGACCCAGTCCGGGTAGAGCCCGTAGTGGTCGACGCCCGCGGTGTTGACGTCCCACGTCTTCTGCCCGCTCACCTGCCGGCCGACCTGCGCACCGCCGAGTGCGGTGAACGGGTAGTCGACGTCGTTCGACCCGTCCGGGTGACGCGGCGCGCCCTGCGCGGAGAAGCCGTTGACGTCCGAGCCGTAGCCAACCCCGAACAGGTACGGCTCGTCGGTCGACCATGCGCGCAGCTTGCGCCACTGCTTGACGAAACCGGTCGAGCTGCCGGCGTGCGGCGTGACGACGCCACCGATGTCGAGGATCGCGTGGTACGTCGGGTCGTCCGCCCACGAGTGACTCGAGACGACGCCGGAGTAGTGGCGCGCCGCGAGGTAGTCCATCGACTGCTTACGTGCGAGGGCGCTCATGTGGTCCGGGTCGAAGATCATGCCGCGTTCGATGAGGCCGTCGATCGCGGCCCGGCCGAGGTCGCTGAGGCCGATCGTGTTGCAGTGCGGGCCGGCCGGGTAGAGCGGCGCGGCGCCGCTCGTACCGGACACGTCGAGGACGGCGCCGAAGATGGCGTCGCGGCCGATGCCGCCAGGCGGCGCGGTGCCGTCGTAGCCGTCGGCCAGGTTCGGCTGGGTGTTGTCGGTACGGTCCGCCTCGGTCGACGCGTGGTCGCAGGTGTGCATCTTCCAGTTGTGGCCGGTCTCGTACTTGTTGCCGTTGTTGACGACGACGCCGGTCGTGCCGCCGTCACCGGTAACGCCGGTCAGCGCGTTGTCGAACTTGTTCGTCAGCTCCATCTGGCGGACGCCGAGCTCGTACATCTCGTCGAGCCGCTCGGTGATCTGCGTTGGCGTGCAGCGAGGGATCTCGACGTACTCGCCGCAGTCCAACGGCACCGACACCTCGATGCCCATCACGACCGCGAGCTTGCCCGCGTTGACGACGCGCCGCGCCTCGAACGGGTCGGTGACGACACGGAACCAGCCCTCGTCCGGACCGCCGGTCTGCGCGTCGATGTACCGCTCCAGCTCGTGCAGCCGCTGCGCCTGCAACCGGACGCCGTCCATCTCGTTGCACGAGTTCTTCTTGTACGGGTACGCCTCGCAGAGCGCGCCGTTGTCGACGAGCAGGTTGGTGAACATCCGCAG
>CBQZLL010000208.1:0-5593 GCA_967749945.1 uncultured Frankiaceae bacterium | reverse complement strand
CGAGCAGCGGGTACAGCGTGCCGGTCACCGAGTGCGTCGCGGCGTCGGCCTTCCGAATCACCGTGTCGGTCCACCCGCCGTGCAGTACCTCGCCGACGAACCGGCCGAGGTGCGTACGGTCCGCGGCCGGACGGGCGTAGTCGAGCAGCGCGGCGCCCGTCGCGACGGCGACGCCGGCCAGCGTGCCCGTGACGACCGAGGTCCGGCGCGCGCGGGTCGCGGCAGCCGCGACGAACGCCGCCGTCAGCGCGATCGCCCCGCCGAAGTCCGCGCCGAACGCCGCCAGCGCGTCGATCGCGATCACCGGGAGCAAGGCGAGCCACGCGCGGGTGCCGTACCGCCGCGCCGCGGCGCCACAGACGATGACCGCGGCGGTCGCGAGGATGGCGAAGCCGGCGTTCCCGATGCCGTAGAAGCGACCACCCGCGATCGCCGAGTAGCTCGCCAGCCCGGTCTCCTGCAGGTGCCCGCCCGTCAGCAGGTCGAGCACGAACACCGCGACGCAGAGCGCCGCGACGCCGACCGCGTCGGCGAGCCCGCCGAGGACAAGCGTCGCGACGGCGATCGCGGCGACGACGGCCAGCGCAGGCCGCGAGGCGTTCCACCAAGGGACGACCGACGCGACGAACCCCGCTGCCGGGTACGCCGCGACGAGCAGCGCCGAACGCCGCGGGCGCTTGCGGCGGATCCCGACGGCGAACGCGAACAGCAGGTGGATCACGCCGAGGACTCCGAAGAACCAGCCGTTGTAGTTGTGGTGCAGGTGCTCGCGCCGGTCGATCTCGGCGGCGTCGCCCGCGTTGCCACGGACCGTCGGGATCGTCGTCCCGTCGACGATCAACGCCCGGACGTCGGCCAGCGTGACGAGCCCGTCGCGGCGGGTCGAGCCGCGGAGCAGGCCGCGGTCGCCGACGACGGCGACGGCGCCGAGATGGTCGCCGCGCGGCAGCCCGACGAGAACGAGCACGTCCCCCGCGAGACGGCGCGCGGCGGCGACCGCCGCGTCGAACGACGGTGCGTCCGTCGCGGCGACCAACGTCACATCGCACGTGCCGTCGACGACGAGAGCGCCGCGTTCGTCGGCCGCGCCGAGCCAGGCGAGTGCGCCGCTCGCCTGGATACAGCGGCCGTCCTGTGCGAGCGCGGTGGCGAGCGCACCAGGGACCGCGCCGTGGTGGCGGGCGGCATTCGCGCGGACGATCGCCGGCCAGTCGCCGGGTGCAGGCGCGCAGCGGTCTCCGGGCAGCGCCGCGGGCGTGCCCGCCGACAGGGTGAGCCACGCGTCGGCGGGGCAGCGCGTCCGGCGCGCGGTCGGCACGACCAGCGCGCCGACTGCTCCGTCGGGTACGGCCCGGCCCGGCGCGAAGTCGGGGACGAACGCCACGACGACCGCCCGGCCGGGCGGCGACGCCGGCGCCGGCGCGGCAGGAGCGGCGACCGCGACGAGCGCCGCGGCGAGGAGGAGCCTCACGACGCCCGGACGTGCGCGGGCCCGCGCCGCGGGCTGGCGGACAGCATGGCGTTCACGAGGAGGACGCCGATGCCCGCGGCGAGGACGATGTCGCCGACCGACACGACGTTGTTGCCGAAGTCGAGGGGGCCGGGCAGCGGTACGGGGATGACGTCGGCGAGCGGCGACAGGAGGGTCTGCGAGTCGACGAGCTCGTGCTTCGCGTCGGTGTTGCGGTAGAGGCTGACCGTGTTGATGCCGACCCGGTCGGCGGCGGCCTGGTCGACGGGCATGGCGCCGTTCGCGGCGACGACGAGCGCGTTGAGGAGGAAGCCGAGCGCGATGAGCGGCATGCCGCGGAGCGATCGGTTCAGCGCGACGAAGACGACGACGAGCAATGCGCTCGACACCATGCCGAGGACGTACAGCGTCCCGGCGTGCCCGAGGCCGAGGGTCGCCGCGAACGCGCCGGCCGCCTGCGCCGCGACGGCGACGAACACGAGCGGCCACCCGGCGAGGTGGAGCTGGGCGAGGTTGTGCACGCTGCCGCCGCGGATGGCGCCGATCGCACACGCGACCAGGATCACCACGAGGATGACGGTCACCTGAGTGCGGCTCCTCGGCAGGGACGGACGCGACTGTCTGTGTAGTGTGCCCGACGTGTTCGAGACGATCCTGGTAGCGAACCGTGGTGAGATCGCGCGTCGCGTCATCCGGAGCGCCCAGGCGCTCGGCGTCAAGGCCGTCGCGGTGCACTCCGAGGCCGACGCGAAGGCCCTGCACGTCCGCGAGGCCGACGAGGCCGTGCTGCTCGGCCCGGCGCCCGCGGCGGAGTCGTACCTCGACGGCGTCAAGGTCGTCGAGGCCGCGCTGCAGACGGGCGCCCAGGCGATCCACCCGGGGTACGGCTTCCTCGCGGAGAACGCCGCGTTCGCCCGGTCGGTCCTCGACGCGGGGCTCGTCTGGATCGGCCCGTCGCCCGAGGCGATCGACGCGATGGGCGACAAGATCAACGCGCGCAACCTCATGGAGTCGGCCGGTGTCCCGGTCGCGGGCGGTACTCGCGAGCCCGTCGCCGACGTCGAGGAGGCCGTGGTCCGCGCGACCGAGATCGGCTACCCGGTCATGGTCAAGGCTGCCGCGGGTGGCGGCGGCATCGGCATGGGCCTGGCCGAGGACGAGGCGGCGTTGCGGAAGGCGTTCGACACCGCGCGCACCCGGGCGGAACGCTTCTTCGGCTCGCCGTCGATCCTGCTGGAGCGGTACCTGCCCCGCGCGCGGCACGTCGAGGTGCAGATCCTCGGCCTCGCCGACGGCCGCGTCGTCGCGCTCGGCGAGCGCGACTGCTCGGTGCAGCGCCGTCACCAGAAGGTCGTCGAGGAGACGCCGTCGCCGGGCGTCACGCCTCCCTTGCGCGCCCGGATGCTGGAGGCGGCCGTCCGCGCGGGCGAGGCGATCGGCTACCAGAACGCGGGCACCGTCGAGTGCCTCGTCAGCGGCGGCGACTTCGTATTCCTCGAGATGAACACCCGGCTCCAGGTCGAGCACCCGGTCACCGAGCTCGTCACCGGCGTGGACATCGTCGCCGAGCAGCTCCGGAGCGCGGCGGGCGAGCCGCCGGGCTTCGACCCCGCGGCGGTGGTGCCCGACGGCCATGCCATCGAGCTGCGCATCTACGCCGAGGACCCGGTCCGCTTCCTGCCCGGGCCAGGCGAGATCACGACCTGGATCGAGCCGACCGGGGAGGGCATCCGGGTCGACGCCGGCTACGGGCCTGGCGACGTCGTGTCGCCGTTCTACGACCCGTTGCTCGCCAAGCTCTGCGTCTGGGGCAGCGACCGTACGGCCGCCATCGAACGCGCGCGAGAGGCGGTGGCGGCGTTCCGGATCGAGGGGCCGAAGAACAACCTCGCGTTCCACGCCGAGGTGCTGGCGTACCCGGAGTTCGTGTCGGGCGACTACGACACGACGGTCGTCGACCGGATGCGGGCGAAGCCGTGAACGCCGTCGTCCGGTCCGCCGTCGCCGACCGCGTCCTCACGCTCACGATCGACCGCGAGGAGCGGCGCAACGCGCTGTCCGCCGAGGTCCTCGACGGGCTGCTTCACGGGGTGCGGGTGCGGGCCGCCGAGGACGACGTCCGCGTCGTCGTCGTCACGGGGGCGGGGGAGAAGGCGTTCTGCGCGGGGGCTGATCTCGGGGCGTACGACCCGGAGGCGACGCCGCTCGACCTGCACGAACGCCGTGGCGGCCTGCGCGAGCTGGTCCTCGCGCTGCGGGAGTGCCCGCGGCCGGTCGTCGCGCGGGTGCAGGGGCTCGCGCTCGCGGGCGGGCTCGGCCTGGCGCTGGCGTGCGACCTCGTGGTGGCGAGCGATGCCGCGGCGTTCGGGACGCCCGAGGTCGACGTGGGGCTGTGGCCGTTCATGATCGGCGCGCTCGTCGCCCGGCACGTCAGCCCGAAGCGCGCGCTCGACCTGATGCTCACCGCGCGGCGGATCGACGCGGCGACGGCGCTCGACTGGGGACTGGTGTCGCGCGTCGTACCCGCCGCGTCTCTCGACGCGGCCGTCGCCGAGGTCACCGCGTCGCTCGCGGCCAAGAGCCCGCTCGTCCTCCGGATGGGCAAGGCCGCGTGGTACGGCACCGAGGACCTCGCGCTCGCGCCCGCGCTGGAGGCGTTGCAGGCGCAGCTGTCCCTGCTGACCCAGTCCAAGGACGCCGTAGAGGGGATCATGGCGTTCCACCAGAAGCGCCCGCCGGAGTGGACGGGCCGGTAGAGGGAGCATGCGTGGCTGAGGAAGTCCTGGCGGAGATGGTCGCCAACGTCTGGAAGGTCGTCGTCGCCCAGGGCGACGACGTCGCCGAGGGCGACACCCTCGTCATACTCGAGTCGATGAAGATGGAGATTCCGGTCATCACGGAGACCGGCGGCACGGTCACCGAGCTCCGGGTGAACGAGGGCGACGTGGTCCAGGAAGGCGACGTCATCGCCGTCGTGGGCTGAGCCTCCCGGCCCCTGGCCCCCGACCCCCGACCGCTACTGGTGAGTAGCGGCGCCGGCCACGCGGGAACTGGTGAACGGCGGCGCCGCTACTCACCAGTAGCGAGGGCGGGCGGCGGCGGCGGCAGCCGCGGCGTCTCCGGCCGGGGTGCGGACGGGCCCGCGCGGCCGAGCGGTGATTAGGCCGAACGGGCGCGAAATCACCTCTCAGGCGTAAAGCCGCCGCTCTGACGCGCCGATCTGACCTTGGGGAACGCGAACCGCGCGTCCCCGGCGGGTCACCGGCCCGTGCGACGGCGGAGCGGGAGCGCGCGTGTCCAACACCATCGAGCCCTTCCTGCGGGCACTCGTCGAGTGTGGAGGGTCGGACCTCCACTGCAAGGTGGGTTCGCCCCCTCGTGTCCGCATCGACGGGCGGCTCCGCAAGCTCCAGACCCGCGATCTCACCGCGCAGGACACCGAGACGATGGTCGCCGAGGTGCTCCGGCCCGACCTGGTGGAGGAGTTCCGCAAGAAGAACGAGGCGGACTTCGCGTACTCGCTGTCTGGCGTCGGCCGGTTCCGCGTCAACGCGTTCCGCTCCCGTGGTTCCGCTGGCCTCGTGTTCAGAAGGGTCAGCGTCGGCGCGATCCCGCTGTCCGACCTCGGCCTGCCGCCCGTCCTGGCGAGCCTCGCCCTGGAGCCGCGCGGCCTGGTCCTCGTCACCGGCCCGACGGGCTCGGGCAAGACGACGACGCTCGCGGGCATGATCGACCACATCAACGAGAACCGTGAGGTCCACTGCGTCACCATCGAGGACCCCATCGAGATCCTGCACTTCGACAAGCTCGCGATGATCAACCAGCGCGAGGTGCGCGTCGACACCGACGACTTCTCGACCGCGCTGCGGGCCGCGATGCGGCAGGACCCGGACGTCATCCTGGTCGGCGAGATGCGTGACATGGAGACGGTGAAGGCCGCGCTCGCCGCCGCCGAGACCGGTCACTTCGTCATGTCGACCCTGCACACGACCGACGCGGCCGAGACCATCAACCGCGTCATCGACTTCTTCCCGCCGCACGAGCAGAAGCAGGTCCGGCTCGCACTTGCCGCCTCGCTGCGCGGCATCATCTGCCAGCGCCTGGTGCCCCGCGCCGACGGCG
>CBQZLL010000207.1:0-5610 GCA_967749945.1 uncultured Frankiaceae bacterium | reverse complement strand
GTTTGTCTGGGCCCCGGGGTGGGGGGGCCCCCTCACAACTCCAGATCACGCGGTCAGCACGGCGCGGTCGATCCCTGGGATCCGGTGCTGCCCGAACCACCGGTAGCGCCGTTCGCCCCCCGCGACCCGAAGGATGTCGACGAGCTCGCGCCCGGCTGGGTGCTCGTGATCGCGACGTTGCCGAACGCGCCGCCGACGCCGGGCGTGCCGCCACTGCCGCCGACCCCACCGAGCCCCGGCGTGAGCCCGCAGCCGCCGGTGCCGCCGTTGCCACCGTGACCGGCGTTGCCCCCACGACCGCCGTCGCCGGTGATGGCCCACGCGTCGCCGCCGGGTGCCTGCGCGCCACCGCAGGTGCTGAACCCGCCGCTCCCGGCGTCCGCTGTCGCGTTGCCACCCATGCCGCCGTTGCCGCCGTTGCCGGCCGTGCCGCCGTTGCCGCCGCGGCCACCGCCGAGCAGCCCGTCGCCACCGTCGCCACCGCGACCGCCGGAGCCGCCGGATCCGCCGTCACCGCCGTTGCCGGCCCATGCTGTCGCCGTGCCGCCGCGACCGGGCGGGCACCCGTTGCCGCCGTTGCCGCCCACCGCGGTGGCGTCGCCGGCCGGGCCGCCCGCGCCACCGTTGCAGCCGTCGGAGCCGGCCGAGCCGTCGCCGCCGGTGAGGCTGCCGTTCCCGCCGTTGGCGCCGTTCGAGCCGCTGGCTCCGGCGCCACCGCTGCCGCCGAAGCCGCCGCTGCCGAGGTTCGTGGCGTCCCCGCCGGGCGCACCGGCGCCCCCGTTGCCGCCGGACACCGTGGTGTCGGCACCCGAGGTACCGCCGCCGCCGGTGCAGCCCGTCTTCCCGGCCGCGGACAGGACGTCCCGCCCCGCCGCGCCGCGTGCCTCGGCGGACCCGCCGCTGCCGCCCGTCGCGGCGACGACCCGGCTCAACACCGAGACGTCCGCGACGACGACCCGACCCGCGTCACCGCCCCGGCCACCGACCGCGCGGGCCGACCGGCCCCCGGACGACGCCCCCGCAGCGCGCGCGACGGCACTGCCGCCGGCGCCCCCGTCGCCCGGGCGCAGCCAGCCCGCGACGTCGAACGACGCCGCCTGCAGCACGATGTCGCCGCCACGGCCACCGGCGCCGCCCGTCGCCGCGGGGAACGACGTCGCCGCCGTCCCGACCCCGCCGTCGCCCGCGCGGATCGTGCCGCCCGGCGCGACGACGATGCGGGCGGCTGTGATGGCAACGGGAACGCCCGGCTGCTCGGACAGCGCGCGGTCGGCGACGACGCGTCCGCGGATCGTGACAGTGCCCGCGCTGCGGATCGTGAGCGCGCCTCCGGCCAGCAGGTGCATCGTCCCGTCGATGACGACGTCGCCAGGCCGGTCGATGGTCGTCGGACGGTCGACGCGGACGTCGCCTCCGGCCGCCAGGACGTAGCCGGCGTCGTCGCCGGCGTACGTGAGCCCTCCGGGCCAGACGACTGCGACCGCGAGTGCTGCCAGCCCCAACTTTCGATATGCGACCACCCTCAGCCACCTCGATCGAGTCAGGAGACCGCGGCTGGATCCACGCGTCTCTCCTCCTGACACGGAGGCAACCCGCCGAGTGTTACGCGGCGCCGGTCAGCCGGCCGCGAGGATCTCCGGCCCGGTGGTCTCGCGGTTGCCCGCGAGGTCGGTCGCCGCGACCGAGACCCGGTACGCCCCGTCCGGCCCGCTCGCCGTCCACGTGCAGTGCCGCCGGTGGTCCGTGCAGGCCAGGTCCGCGACGACGGTCACCGCGCCGGACGGCGAGCCTGCGACGACCGGCGTGAACGTCACCACGACCGACGCCACGCCACTGGCCTCGTCGGTCGCCGTGCCGGTGACGGGCTCGCCGGCGAGCCGGACGGATGCCGCGACCGCCGAGATCGGCGGGGTCGTGTCGTGGCCACCGACCGGCTTGGGCGCGCCGAAGGTCGCGGTCCACGTGTCGCCGCGCCACCGCGAGCCGAACGCACCGCCGAACAGCACGATCTCGGACCGCGCGCTGTCGTACGCGACCCCGGGGTAGTGCAGGTCCGGCGGCGCGTCGGTCGTGTCGACCGAGCGCCAGGCCGTGCCCGCCCACGCCCACGCGTTCGGGCCGCCGAACGCGACGACGCGACGGACGGCCCGGTCGTAGACGACGTGGGTGTCCGCGGCCGGTCCCTCCGGGACGACGTCCGGGATCAGCTCGACCCACGTCGTGCCGTCCCAGCTCCACGTGTCGTTGAAGCGCCAGGACTCGGACCCGCCGCGCAGGAGCATCCGCTGCCGCGCGGGGTCGTACGCGAGCATCGCGGTGTGCCGCGCCGCTGGACCGGACGACGTGAGGGACTTCGTCCACGTGACGCCGTCCCACGTCCAGGTGTCCGCGACCTGCCCGACCGCGCACTCGCCGGAGAAGAGCACCAGCACGGCGCGGGCGGGGTCGTACGCGAGCGACGCGAGGCCGCGGGGCGGCGGCATGGTGACCGGGAACCGTTGAGTCCACCTGTGGCCGTCCCACACCCAGGTGTCGCCGAGGTACCCGGTGCCCGGTTGGTAGCCGCCGAACAGGACCATCTCGCCGCGCGCCGCGTCGTACGCCATGCTCGCGCCCGTCCGCGCGGACGGGCTGGCGGCCGGGTCGCGTCGCGACCAGGTGCCGCCGGCCCGCGTCCACGTCTCGCCGAGCGCGGCCCCGCCGACCTCGCCGCCGAACAGCACGGTCTCGTGCCGCTGCTCGTCGTACGCCATCGCGGGCTGAGCCCTGGCTGACGGGCCGGGCCCCGGCTGCCGGGTCCACCGCAGCGGGCCGAGCGCGTCCGCGGCGCCGGGCGCGCCGCCGGGCGACGACGGGAGCCGGACCTCGCGCGGGATGCGGCGCAGCCGGTCGGCGGAGTGACCGGCCGGGCCGGGCACCCGCAGCTCCCGACCCGGCGGTCGCGCGCCGGCGGTCGCGGCCCCGGGCAGCGACGGCGGGCCTACGGCGACGAAGGGCGCGGCGCTCAGGACGGCCACCGCGGCTGCGACGGCCCGGCCGTGACCGTTGAACGGCTGGACCGGCCACGTCTCCGTCAGCCGGGACAGCCACGCAGGGCGGTGCCTGCTCCAGCGCGTCCGGGTCGGGGAGACGATGTCCTTCAGCGGAGCCGTCATGCCGAGGCTGCGGCCGCCGAGCTGCTCGTAGTGGTGCGCGAGGTTGCGCCGCGCCCGGAAGAGGCGTTGCCGCAACGCGTTGGCGCTCACGCCGTGCAGCGCGGCCATCGACACGACCGTCGCGCCGTCGACCTCGTGCCGGACGAGGATCGCCCGGTCCGACGCGGGGAGCCGGTGCAGTGCGCGGGCGAGCCGGCCGCGCTGGTCGGTGCGGATCGCCACGTCCGACGGGTCGTCCGCGACGACGCCACCCAGCTCGGCGAGCGTGCTGTCGTCGGCGGGCGCGACCCGCCGGTTCTTGCGGAAGTGGTCGACGGCGAGCCGCCGGGTCACGATCTCGAGCCACGGCCAGGGCTCCCCGGAGAACCCGTGCTCGAGGTGGCGGGCCGCCCGCAGCATGACCTCCTGGGTCACGTCGTCCGCGTCGGTCTCGCCGACGAGCCGTACGGCCACGCGATGCACCCGAGCGCGATACGTCCGGTAGAAGGTCTCGAACTCGGCGTCGCACGGGTACGGCACGACGACCTCCCCTCCGAGCCCTCCCTGACGCGCCGACGGGCCGGTCGGCACGCGAGCCCCACGTCCTCTAACACGGACGAAGTCGCCGAGTGTTACGCGAATCATCGAACAGTGGTACAAAGTTGTCGATACCGGCCACATCGGGGGGCTCGTCCGTGCGTATCGCTCGACTGTCCGCGATCACCGCCGTCGTGGCGCTGGTCGCCCTCACCTCCTCCGCCGCGGAGGCGAAGCTCGCCTGCCCGCAGCTCCGCGACGGCACCGGCGACGTCCGCGAGTACTACCCGTACGTCGGCATCCCGGACGAGCAGCTCGACGCCGTCTCGGGCAACGTCGCGGCGACCAAGGCCACGCTCGCGATGGAGATCGGTCTCGCGTCGCTCGCGGAGATCGATCCGCTTTCCCCCAACGGACGTGGCTACACCGTCCTCGCCGACGTCGGGCGTGGCGCGGCCAGCGCGGGGCCGTTCGTCGGGTTCAGCATCTCGCTGGACCCCGTCGGCAAGGCGACGTTCCAGGCGGGCCAGTACACCTACCCCGAGTCGGCGCGGATGGACGCACTCTGGCAGAGACCTGCGCGCGGAGTCGTCGACTGGGAGCACGGAAAGATCCGCGCCTGGGCGGCGTTCGCGGCGTACGACGACCACGACGTGCGGCTCGTGAAGGGCACGGTCGCCCGCCGCCTGTGGGTGTTCGGCGCTCGGGACGGCGCGCCCGCTCCGGCGGTGCTGATCGTCGATACCGGCCGGGCCGAGGCGCGTTACCGCTTCGGCGACCCGGGGTGCATCCCCGTCGGCAAGTAGCGCGCTACTGGTCGTCGCCCGCGATCGCGCAGGCGCAGTTGAACAACGGCACGAGCACCGCGGTGACCGAGGCCGTCAGCGGGACCCCGCAGGTTCCTGGCGGTGCGTCGAGGGTGTGCGTCCCTGGCCCGCCGTCGGGCTGGAACACGCCGGCCGGTCCGTAGCCCCACAGGACGAGGGCCGGACCGGTGCGGGTCACCCAGAGGTTGAAGTCGACGTCGCCGAGGCGGAGCACGCCGTACGCGCCGCCGCTGTCGGTGCACGTCTCGGCGACGAACAGCGCGCCGCTGGCCGGGACGGTGACCGGGCCGTAGTCGCCGGCGTAGGTCGCCACGCCGGTGAACGTCGCGGCGTCACCGCAGCCGTAGCAGGCGTACGCGATGCTGCCCTGGAGCAGGAAGCCGGTGTCGATGCCGTTCGGGCCCGCATGCGCCGGGGGCGCCGGCGCGAGGAGCAACGCGGGCAGCAGGAGGGCCGCGAGGCGGCGCGTGGTCAGGGTCACGCCGCGGACGATCGTCCGTTTCGTCCCGTTCCGTCAAGAGGGTGGTGCGGCGGAGCGGCGGAGCGCGGAGCGCCCGCCCGCCCGCGACGATCTTGGCGAGGTTTTGCACGCATACGGTGCACAACCTCGCCAAGATCACGAGGGACCTAGGCCGAGCAGCAGCTCACCTCGTCGACGCCGGTGCCACCGCACACGCCCGTCTCCGGCAATACCAGCTCGACGCGCAGTGCCGCCTCCTCGTCGCCGGCGAGCGCGGCCGCGATGGAGCGCACCTGCTCGTAGCCGGTCAGCGCGAGGAACGTCGGCGCGCGGCCGTACGACTTCATGCCGACGACGTAGACGTCGCGCTCGGGCTGCGCCAGCTCGCGCGCGCCGTGGGGCTCGACGCTCCCGCAGGAGTGGACGGT
Source organism: uncultured Frankiaceae bacterium (assembly GCA_967749945.1). Taxonomy (GTDB): domain Bacteria; phylum Actinomycetota; class Actinomycetes; order BP-191; family BP-191; genus BP-191. Next base: position 224 of record CBQZLL010000207.1, on the reverse strand, counting down.
CGGGTCGATGAGCGGCGCGAGCGTGCGCGACGCCTGGAGCACCGAGTCGAGGTCGAGCCGCAGCTCCGACAGCCAGGAAAGATCGGGCCGGAACCCGGTCAGCGCGACGACCTCGTCGGCGGGCTCGAGCTTGTGACCATCGACGGATTCGAGGACGAGCCGCCCGTCGCCGTCGCGGTGCACGGCGCTGGTCCGGAACCCGGCGACGACGCGGACCCGGCCGT
>CBQZLL010000206.1:0-5624 GCA_967749945.1 uncultured Frankiaceae bacterium | reverse complement strand
TCGGGCCCCGTGCGGAGCAGCCCGGCGGGCTCGCGCTGTCCCCCGACGGCCGGCGCCTCTACGTCGCCCTCACCCGCAGCAACGGGCTCGGTGTCGTCGACGCGACGACGAACCACATCGTGCGCCGCTACGAGGTCGGCAACGCGCCGTACGACGTCGCGCTCGTCGGCGACACGGTCGTCGTGAGCAACCGCGGCGGCCGTCGCGCGCACCCGGGCGACCGCACCAACCGCTCCGACCGCACGGCGATCGTCAGCACCGCGACGTCGGGCGGGGCCGCGACGGGCACGGTCTCGTTCGTCTCGCTGCGCACGCACTCCGTCACGCACGTCCGCGTCGGCCTGCATCCCGGCGGCATCGCGGTCCGGGGACGGTACGCGTTCGTCACCAACGCGAACAGCGACACCATCTCCGTGCTCGACGTGCCGGCGCGGCGCGTCGTCACGACGATCGCGGTGAGGCCGTTCCCTGGCGCGCCCTATGGCAGCTCGCCGAACGCGATCCGGCTGCTCGGTGCCGACCAGCTCGTCGTCACGCTCGGCCGCAACAACGCGCTCGCGGTGTACCGATGGGTGTCGCCCGCCGAGCCTGCGGTGTTCGAGGGGCTACTGCCCACCGCCTGGTACCCGGCGGGCGTCGCGGTCGACGCGGCACGCCATCAGATCGTCGTCGCGAACGACAAGGGGGTCGGGTCGCTCGGCGCCCCGCCCGTCGCGGCGGTCGGCATCCAGGACCCGGTGACCGTGAAGCACCACAGGGGCAGCGTCTCGCTGGTCCCGTACCCGACGGCCGACGCCCTGCGCTTCGGCACGGCGACGGTGTCGGCGAACAACGCGTGGAACGACGCGGCCGCGTCGCGGGCCAAGGCGCGCGCGGGCATGCCGGCCGTGGCGATCCCCGAGCGCGTCGGCGAGCCGAGCCTCATCAAGCACGTGTTCTACGTGATCAAGGAGAACCGTACGTACGACCAGGTGCTCGGCGACGACCCGCGCGGGAACGGAGACCCGCGGTACCTGCAGTTCGGCGCGACGGTGACGCCGAACCAGCACCAGCTCGCGGTGCGGTTCCCGCTCTTCGACAACTTCTACGTCAGTGGGACCCTCTCGCCGGACGGCCACCAGTGGGCGATGCAGGCGTTCGTCACCGACTACATCGAGCGGTCGTTCGGCGACTTCAGCCGGGGGTACTCGTTCCGCGGCGGCGACGCGCTCGCGTACGCGCCGACCGGCTTCCTCTGGGAGAACGCGCAGCGGCACGGTCGCCGCGTCCGGGTGTACGGCGAGTTCGCGAACCACAGGGATGCCCACGGCGCCCGGTCCGATGTGCCGTCGCTGGACCGCGTGCTCGTCCGCCGGTACCCGACATTCGACCTCGACGTCCCGGACGGCGAGCGGATGCGGATCCTGCTCGACGACCTCAGCCACGACCTCGTCGCCGGCACCGTGCCCGACCTGACGATCGTGCAGCTCCCGCTCGACCACACGCGCGGCATCGTGCCGGGCGCTCACACGCCCGAGTCAGATGTCGCCGACAACGACGCGGCCCTGGGACTGCTCGCGCAGACGCTCTCGCAGAGCGCGATCTGGAAGGACACCGCGATCTTCGTCGTCGAGGACGACGCCCAGGCCGGGCTCGACCACGTCGACGGCCACCGGACCACCGCGTACGTCGTCAGCCCGTACGCGCGCGCCGGCTTGGTCGACAGCACGTACTACACGCAGATCAACATGGTCCGCACCATCGAGCAGATCCTCGGCCTGCCGCCGATGAACCAGATGGACCTCGCGGCGCAGCCGATGGCGACGGCGTTCACGGACTCGCCGGACCTCACGCCGTTCGTCGCGCTGCCGCAGGCCGTGCCGTGGGACCGCAACCCGCCGCTGGCGGCGCTGTCGGGCATCGAGCGCGCCTGGGCCGAGGCGTGCGCGAAGATGGACTTCAAGACCCCGGACGCAGTCCCTGAGCAGCTCCTCAACCGGGCGATCTGGTACGGCGTGAAGGGCTTCGTGCCCTACCCGGGCGATGGCGTCGTCCTCACCCCAGCGCAGGTCACCGCGAAGTACGGCGCGGAGGACGAGGACGAGGAGCACGAGGTCGCGGGCGTGGCGAGCCAAGACCACGACGAGGACGAGAGGCTGTCGGCAACCGGGCTCGGCGCGGGCGTCGCGGCCGGCGGGCTGCTGCTCTGCGCGCTCGCCGCCGTGGTGGAGCGGCGCAACCGTCCCAGAACTTCGTGATCTTGGCGAGGTTGTGCACCAGATGCGTGCAGAACATCGCCAAGATCACGAGATGTGGACTGGCGAAACACGCCCCGACGAGCGTTTCGCCAAGCCCTACTAGTGGGTCGCGATCCGCAGCACGACGTCGTCCTCGCTCCCTGACGTCCACACCGAGCCGAACGCGACGAGCACGTCGCCGATGCTCGTCACCGTCGGCAGCGTGAGCCGTTCGGCGACGGTACCCGTCGCGACGTCGACCCGCGTGAGCACCGGGTCTTTCGAGCGAATCCACAGCGCGCCCTCGCCGAGCGAGAGCGCGCCGTCCGTGCCGACGCCGACGGGAACGGTGACCGCAACAGTGCCTGTCGCGCGGTCGAGCGCCACCGTCGACGACCCGAGCGCGACCCAGATCCGTTCCCCGGGAGCGATCGCGACCGGACGCTCGAATCCCTCGTACCGGTCGGCCACCGCGCCCTTCACCGGGTCGATCCGCAGGACCTGACCCGAATGCGTGCTGACCGCCCAGACGCCGCTGTCGTCGACCGCGATCACGTTCACCACGACACCGAGGGGGATGCGGTCCACGACCTGGTTGGTCGCCGGGTCGATGCCGAGCAACTCGGTCGGCGCCGCCGCGGACACGACCCAGACCCGGCCGTGGCCGGTCACGATCCGACCGCTCGACTCCGACTTCCCCGCCGTGACCGTCGCGGTGATGCGCTTCGTCCGCGGGTCGATGCGGACGACGTCGTCACTCCCGGCGGCCTGGTTCGCCGCGCAGGTCCACACGCTGCCGAACCCGGCGCCGACGCCTTGGCAGAGCGCCGTTGGCACTGGCACGGTGAACGCGACGCGCCCGCTCTTCGGGTCGATCGCCGTCACGAGACCGCTGTCGCGCTTGACGAAGACGTACTGCCCGTCCGTGGCCATCCAGTCTGGGCCACCGTCCAGCGACAACGTGGCCTGGACGCGCGACCCGGCCGGCACCGCGGCCGGGAGCGACGCCGACGGCGTCGCGGACGCGCGTGGCTTCGGGTCGGAGCCGCCACATCCGCCGACGACCAACACGCCAGCGATCAGGACCCGCGACCACCCGGCCACCCCCCCAACCTAGCCCGCATACCCGACGAGCAGGCGCAGTTGAACCAGAACGTCGGACGGCTCGTCGCCGACCCGGTGGGCGCCGTCGGACTTCTCGTGACGTGGCGGCTCTCAGCCGGGTGAGGAGATCCGGACCACGGTCCTGCGCGTCGACGACGAGCCAGTGTCTGCGTCGGCCGGCGACATGTCGTCTCGCATCCTCTCGCCGCGCGGACAAGCCCTTGGTGGACTTATCCGCGCGGCTGCTGTGGACGGGCTGTACTAGTAGTCCGCGATCAGGGCGCTCACGAAGCGGCAGTCGAGGATGCGGGGGTTCCCCCCGTAGTACCTGCAGTAGTCGTCCTCGGTCGCCGGGTACGCGTACTGGTAGATGACCCGCCCGATAATGCGCCAGAACCCGGTGCCACCGTGCGTGGCCGCGCTCGCCTCGGCAGAGGCGTGCTGCACGTCGTCGTCCGACGCCGGCGAGCCCTCCAAGGATCCCGGCGACTCGAAGTCCGTCGTCCAGTGCAGTTCCACCGCGACGTAGACGTCGTCGATCGGCTCGCTGCAGTCGGCCCGGAGGTCGGCGTAGATGCGGTCCGTCGCCTTGGTCACGTAGAAGCCGTCAAACGAGCAGAACGGGTTCTCCGGCCCGAGGAGCAGCTGCGCAGAGCTCCCGATGCCCGGGATGACGTGGACCGTCGGGTCGGGCACGTCGGCGGCGAACGACGTCGGCACCGACGCCCCAAGCATCGCCACGGTGAAGACAGCGGTCAGCAGGCGTTTCATGGGAGGGCTCCTTCGGAGGTCGTAGGAACTTGCCCCACGTGTTCCGAGGCTGGGCCGCTTTCGTTGCGATGGAGCGGGTGACGGGAATCGAACCCGGACGTTCGAGGCCGCCCCGCACTCCGAGGTCCTGTCCGTACGGGGCAACGTCGACAACCGCTCCGTAGAGGACGGCGGCACGCCCATGTGCCTGCTGTGGAAGGTCGTCTGGCCGGTCGTCGACGACGCGGGCCGGCCACTCGACCGGGACGCCGAGTACACGCTGTACGCCTGGACGTTCGCCGACGGCCTGTCCGAGACCGTCGCGTCGCGGACGTTCAACGTGGCCGACCAGTCCCGTTGAGACCGCCGTGGGGCACGCGCGCTAGATGTGCGTCATGCAGATCGCGGTGGAGACCCAGCCGACGACGAACGTCTGGCCGCCAGCCTCCACCCGCAGCGCGTCGCCGTGTCTGTTGGTGCAGGGGAGAGCGGTCGGGGGAAACGTGCTCTGGAGGCTCTCGTTGATGTAGATCCGCACGCTCGGGTGGGGGGTTAGCAACGTGTTGTTCGGCAGGGCTCCCACGTACTGGACGCAGTTGAGCGCCGGGGCGCAGATCGTCAGATTGCCGATGCGCGACGCCGAGGAGGAGCTCAGCCCCGACGTCAGGCTCGAGCACGTCGTCGTGCTGAGATTGCTGCCGGTGATGCTCACACCCGGAGCGAAGATCCCCACCCAGTCGACGGTTGACGTCCCGCAGGCGGAGCCGTTGTTGTTGGCGGTAAACGTCGAGTCGCACGTCGTGCGCAGGCCGTAAGCGAATCCATCTGCATCGACCACCGCGTCGCTGTCCGTGGTCGAACCTGCGCCGGTGCCGTTCACGCGTGAGGAGTCGCTTTGGCCTGCGATCCGGAACACGGGCCCGTAGGCGACGAGCCCCAGCGAGCGGCAGACGGCCCGCTCGGGCGACACCGGTACCGACACGCACATGAAGTTCGTTCCGGTGCACTGGGGCGGGTCGGCCGCTGACGCCGATCCGGCCGGAACGAGGACGAGCGCGGCGAGCATGGTCGTCAGACGCGGTAGGAGTCGCATCGCGCAACCGTACGGTCGGACAAATCAGACGTCTACGACCGCGCGCACGATGCGGGTGAGTCCTCGTCAACGCTGTCTGCAGGACGCGCCACAGGACTGGAGCGGCGTAGTCCCGGCGATCGTTCCGGATCCGCGCGGACGATGTCTCCGGGCCGACTCGTCCGCGACGTTTCACCGCTCGGCACGTTACGTCGACGGATCGCGCGCTCCCTACGAGAGGACCATGCCATGACAGGCCGGTTCGTTCTCGCCGCGGTCGCCGCGCTGGGCTTGGCCATGCCGTCGGCCGCTAACGCCGGCGTGACAATCAACTGCGCAGGAATGGTCTCGTGCTCCTGGAGGGCGGCTGCGCCGACCGGCACATTCGCCTATGTCGCCGTCGCGACGGCCGCGAACTACACCATCACCTGCGACGGTGGCGGCGGGCTGGTCGAACAGGTCGATGTCGTAGAGCCGTGCGT
>CBQZLL010000205.1:0-5739 GCA_967749945.1 uncultured Frankiaceae bacterium | reverse complement strand
CCGGGTCGGCACCGGCGCCCGCGCGGTCACCGGCAACGTCGTCCCGGCCGCGGTGCCGGGCCCCCCCGGCTCACTGGTCGGCGACGAGGGCGACGGCTCGGTCGCCCTGACCTGGACGGCGCCGAACGCGAACGGCGCCGCGCTGACCGGATACACCGTCACCGTCCGGCGGGCGTCCGACAACGCCGTCGTCGCGACGTACGACGATCCGCCCACGGCGACCGGCAGGACCGTCACCGGCCTGACCAACGGCACGGCATACACGTTCGCCGTCGTCGCGCGCAACGACGTCGGCACCGGGCCGGCCGCGACGACCGCCGCGCTCACCCCAGCCGGGCTGCCCACCACGCCAGCCAACGTCGCCGCGAGCCGCGGCGACAGCGCGCTGTCGGTGACCTGGACCGCCGCCGACCCGAACGGCCGCCCGGTCACCACGCAGACCGTCGTCGTCCGCCGCGCGTCGGACGGCAGCATCGCCGCCACGCCGTCGGTCACCGCCGCCGCGACGTCGGTGACCGTCACTGGTCTGGTGAACGGCACCGCGTACTACGTCGAGGTCTCCGCGACCAACGCGATCGGCACCGGCGGCGCCGGTGTCTCCAACACGGTCACGCCCGCGACCGTGCCGGACGCGCCCGGCGAACTCGCCACCACCCGCGGCGACGAGTCGATCGACGTGACGTGGACGCCACCCGCCGCGAACGGCTCGCCCATCACCGGTTACACCGTCGCGACCGAGACGGCGGACGGCACGGTCGTCGACTCGTTCGGCGTCGGCTCCGGCGCGACCGGCGCGCTCGTCACGGACCTGGTCAACGGCACGGCGTACCGGATGCGCGTCACCGCGACGAACGACGCCGGCACCGGCACCGCGGCGGTCAGCGCGCTGGTCACGCCCGCCGGCCTGCCCGGCGCACCGACCTCGCTGACGGTCACCCGCGGCGACCAGTCGCTCGTCGTCGCATGGGGCAGCGCCGACCCGAACGGCGCGACCGTCACCGGCCACACGGTCACCTGGCGGCGCGCGGACGACGGCAGCGTCGTCGGCACGACGACCCTCTCCGGCACCGCGACCGGTCACACCGTCACCGGTCTCACCAACGGCACGGGCTACGTCGTCGACGTGGTCGCGACGAACGACGTGGGCACCGGCGCGGCCGCGGTCAGCGGCACCGTCGTGCCCGCCGGCCTGCCCGGCGCGCCGGTCGCCGTCGGCCTCGCGTTCGGCGACGAGTCCGTCACCGCGTCCTGGGCGACCGGCGACCCGAACGGCGACTCGATCACCGGGCACGTCGTCCGCCTGTACGACGGCGCCGACGAGCTGGTCGAGTCCCGCACGGTCGGCGCGGCCGTCACGTCCGCGGCGTTCGACGGGCTGACGAACGGCTCTGGCTATTACGTCACCGTCGCGCACCTGAACGGCGTCGGCGAGGGCGACAGCACCGCGTCCGACATCGCCGTCCCGGCCGGGCTGCCGTACCCGCCGCCGTCGGTCACCGCGACCCGCGGCGACCAGAGCGCGCTGGTCGAGTGGGCCGCGGCCGACGGCAACGGCCGGCCGGTCACCGCGTACGTCGTCGCGTGGGAGACGCAGTCCGGCACGCCGGTCGGGAGCCACGTCGTCGCGGGCCTCTCGGACACCGTCACTGGGCTCGCGAACGGCACGGCGTACGTCTTCCGCGTCCGCGCGCGCACCGTCGTCGGCGACAGCGCGGCGACCTCGTCCGGCGTCGTCGTCCCTGCGGGCGTGCCGTTCGCGCCGACCGGTGTCACCACGACCCGGCACGACGGCTCGTTCGACGTCACGTGGACCGCGGCCGACGCCAACGGATCGCCGGTCACCGCGCAGACCGTCTCCTGGTTCCTCGACGCGGACGACTCGCTCGTCGGCACCGCGACGATCGACGACGACGACACCGCGTACTACGTCACCGGGCTCACCAACGGCACCGCGTACTACGCCACGGTCACCGCGACCAACGCCATCGGGACCGGTGCGGCAGGTACGTCCGCGGCCGTCACTCCGGCCGGGCTGCCCGGCTCGCCGGCGCCGGCGAGCGCGGTCGCGGGCAACACCACCGCGACGGTCTCGTGGACTGCGGCGGGCGCCAACGGCGACCCGTTGACCGCGTACGTCGTCCGCGCCTACCGCGACAGCACGCTCGAGTCCACGACCGAGGTCGGTCCGGCGGTCACGAGCACGGTCGTCACCGGCCTGCTCAACGGCGCGAGCTACACGTTCGCCGTCGCCGCGCGCAACGGCGTCGGCGACGGCACCGTCGCGACGACCAACGCCGTCACGCCGGCGGGCCCGCCGCTGCCGCCGGCGCCCGCGACCGCCCGCGCGGTCCGCTACGGCCTCGCCGTCACCTGGTCGGCCGCCAACCCGAACGGCTCACCGGTCACCGGCTACACCGTCAAGGTGTACGACATCGCCACCGGCAACCAGGCGGGCGCGACGGTCAACACCGGCGCGAGCGCGACCACCGCGACCGTGCATGGGCTCGTCGAGACGCACACGTACTACGCGACCGTCACCGCGACGAACGCGCTCGGCGCCTCGCCGGCCGGCCAGACCGCCGACGTCACCGTGCCGTTCAGTGGCGACCTCGAGGTCGCCGTGGCGACCGGCGACGTCACGACCGCCGCCGGCTCCGGCACGGCGACGACGAGTGCGGGCAGCGCGACCACCGCGGGCTTCAAGGCGCCCGTCGGCGTCGTGACCATCGGGACGTACGGCTACGTCCTCGGCGTCGACGCGATCAGCAAGGTCGACCTGGCGACCGGCACCACGACGATCCTGGCCGGCGTCGCCAACGGCAACCAGTGCACCGACGCCGCGACTGGCGCGGCGTCGCGTGTGTACACTCCGGCCGGCGACCTGACGACCGACGGGACGTACCTCTACCTCACCAGCACGTCGTGCGGCGTCCGGCGGGTCGACATCACCACGGGTGCGACCACGACGCTGACCAACTCGATCGGGACGGCGCGTGCGCTGACGTACGGGCCCGACGGATTCCTCTACGTCGCGGCCGGCACCAACCTGGTCCAGGTGAACAAGACGACGGGTGCGTCGACCACCGTCGCGACGTGGACCACCGGCTCGCCGACGCCGTACGGTGTCGCGGCCGACTCGCAGTACGTCTGGGTCGCCGTGCGGTACGGCAGCCCGGTCACCGGCCAGCTCGAGAGGGTCAGCCTGGCCGACTTCACCAAGACCGTCGCCGTCGTCGACCCCGCGCTCGGCTCGGTGGCGATCGAGTCGGCCGGCGGGTACGTCTACGCGGGCGCGACGACGCCGACGTCCAGCGGCGCCGCGCTGCTGCGCCGGTTCACCAAGGCCACCGGCGCGTGGACCGACGTCGCGGGCGCGGGCACCGGGTACGCCGACGGCGCCGGTGCGCACGCCTGGTTCGGCGCCGTCGCCGACGTCGCGTCGGACGGCACCGACCTGTGGGTCGCCGACGGCGCGTCGGGCGGGCGGCTGCGCCGCGTCGCCGCCGTCTCCCCGCTCGTCGCGGGGCAGCCCGCCGCGGTCAACGCGGCGCCCACCGTGACGACGGGGTCGGTCACCACCGTCGCGGGCTCCGGGAACGCCGTGACCGCGGCGGGCACCGGTTCGTCGGCGTCGTTCAACGCGCCCGTCGGTGTCGCGGTGTTGGACGGGTTCGGGTACGTCGCCAACTACGACTCGGTGAGCAAGGTGAACCTCGCCACCGGCCAGACCACGATCCTGTCGAGCGTCCCGAGCGGCTGGCAGTGCACGGATGCCACACCCGGCGGGTCGGCGCGGACATTCAACAGCGTCGGTGACATGACGACCGACGGCTCCTTCCTGTACCTGGCCAGCACCGGTTGTGGTTTGCGCCGGGTCTCGCCGTCGATCGGCGGGGTCTCCACTCTGTGGTCTCCGGCCGGCGGCGTGCGCTCGGTGGCGGTGGGCCCGGACGGCTCGCTGTACGCCACATCCGGCACGTCGCTGTACCGTGTCGACCTGCTCACCAAGGCCGTCACGACCGTCTACACGTGGTCGACGGGTTCGCCGACGCCATGGGGTGTTGCGTCGGACGCGACGTCGGTGTGGGTGCGGGTCAACTACGGCAGTCCGGTGAGCAAGACGATCGAGCGGTTCGACCTCGCGACCTCGACGGTCAGCACCCTGGTCACCGACAATGCGCTCGGCTCGGTCAACCTGCTCTCCGCGGGCGACCACCTGTACACCGGCGCGACGTCGCCGAACGCGGGGCAGCCCGCCCTGCTCCGCCGGTACGCGAAGGCGACCGGCGGGTGGTCGGATGTCGCGGGTGCGGCATCGGGCTTCGCCGACGGCAGCGGCGCCCACGCGTGGTTCGGCACGGTGGCCGACATCGCCTCCGACGGCACCGACCTTTGGGTCGCCGACGGTCCCGGCAACTCCGGCGCGGGCTACCGCCTGCGCCGGGTCGCGCCGACGTCTCCGGTGCCGTTCGGCCAGTCGGCCGCGGTGAACGCCGCTCTGGCCGTCACGACCGGCGCTGTCACCACGGTCGCCGGATCGGGCGCGGCCGTGACGGCAGCCGGCACCGCATCGACCGCGTCGTTCAACGGCCCGGTCGGCGTCGCGGTGCTGGACGGATACGGGTACGTCGCGAACGTCGACTCGGTCAGCAAGGTCAACCTCGCCACCGGTCAGACGACAATCCTGTCCAGCGTCCCGAACGGGTGGCAGTGCACCGACGCCACCCCCGGCGGGTCGGCGCGGACGTCGAACCCGAACGGCGACCTGACGACCGACGGGACGTTCCTGTACCTGGCCAGCACCGACTGCGGCCTGCGCCGAGTCTCGCCGTCGACCGGTGCCGTGTCGACGATCTGGACGCCGGCGGGCGGCGTGCACGGCGTCGCCGTCGGGCCCGACGGGTTCCTGTACGCCACGTCCGGCACCAAGCTCTACCGGGTCGACCCGCTCGCCGACACCGCGACTGTCGTCTGGACCTGGTCGACCGGGTCGCCGACGCCGTGGGGCGTGGCCGCCGACGAGACGTCGGTGTGGGTGCGGGTCAACTACGGCAGCCCGGCAAGCCGGACGATCGAACGGTTCGACCTCGCCGCCTCGACTCTGACGACTCTGGTCACCGACAACACCCTCGGCTCGGTCGGCCTGCTGTCCGCGGGCGGCTACCTGTACACCGGCGCGACGTCACCTAACGCGGGGCAGCCCGCCCTGCTCCGCCGGTTCGCGAAGGCGACCGGCGTGTGGACCGACGTCGCGGGTGCCGCGTCGGGCTTCGCCGACGGGGCCGGGCACCACGCCTGGTTCGGCACCGTCGCCGACGTAGCGTCCGACGGCACCGACCTGTGGGTCGCCGACGGCGCGGGCAACGCCGGCGCCGGCTACCGCCTCCGCCACGTCACACCGACGACGCCGGTTCCGTCCGGGCAGTCCGCGGTCGTCAACGCGACGCCGCCGGTGTCGACCGGCTCGGTGACCACGGTCGCCGGTTCCGGCTCAGGTGTGACGGCGGCGGGTACGGGGTCGTCGGCGTCGTTCAACGCGCCGGTCGGCGTCGCCGTGCTGGACGGCTTTGGATACCTCGCCAACTACGACTCGGTGAGCAAGGTGGACCTCGCGACCGGTCAGGTCACCATCCTGTCGAGCGTCCCGAGCGGCTGGCAGTGCACGGACGCAACGCCTGGCGGATCGGCCCGGGTGTACAACAGCGTTGGCGACCTGACGACGGACGGTACGTTCCTCTA